>NZ_JBFAAI010000014.1:0-234925 GCF_040639655.1 Actinoplanes sp. NPDC023801
TGGTCGATTTGCTGTCCTACCTGGAGCCTCGCCCTCATCGATCACCGACCCCTGGCGACCCGGGCTGACCTGCAAGATCAGGATGGAAAAGGCTCTATGCAACGCCGTAGCTCTCGCTCTATTGGTATTTGAGCCCGACGGCTTTAGTGCGCGTTGATAGAGCTTGGCGCACCTAAATCATCGTTCGGGTTGTACTTACCCGGCAGATCCAGGCGTCGATCTGAGTAACGGTGGAGTGTCACGCCTCGCTGCTGGCGTCAAGCCTATGGCCGCTGATGGCCGCAGTCGAGTTCGTTGTCGGCAAGGTCGGTGATCCATCCGCGGGTACCGTTGAAGTGCACGCGGATGAGGCTGGGATGGTAATCGACCTCGAAGGGATCGTTACCCATGGCCGTGCCTGGCCAGATTGCTCCGGATTCATCAGACGGAGCGGTGTGAACCAGCAACGACTCGCCGGGCTGGAGCCAGTAGTCCCGGCCGTAGGGCTCCAGCACCACTTCGAGTAACTCTTCACTGTCGTTGTGAACAGGCATTCGAATCGCGACCTTATCCATAGTCGCGATTCTCGCAGCGGTCGGGTTCGCCGCCGACGGCACCCTCTCGTCGGCACGAGCGGACACCAGCCGGCGCCCAGCGGCCGTGATGCGCGATGCCGAGCAGATCGCGGCAGAACAGTATGTTGCCGGAGATGGCTGCGAGCTGAAGCGTATTCGTCAGGGAAAGACCTGCCGGATCCCCGGGCGGTCGAACGTTGTAGCCATATCCCGGGGAGACCTGGCGGTATTGTTTTGGCTGTCCGGGTCCGGGCCAGCCTCCAATAACAGCCGAATCAATTCCGGCTCGCCGCCCTGGAACTCAAAGACGGCCCTCCACAGCGGGGTGTTCCCGTACGAGTCCCGCGCATCTACTGGCGCTCCAGCAGCCAACAGGCGCCGGGCGGCTTCAAGTTGTCCAGGCAGACACGCCATGTGAAGCGGCGTCAGAAGATCCCGGTCGACTGCTGCGACTTCCGCTCCTTCGCCGATCAGCCGTGACAGCTTCTCAAGATCGCCTTCCGCTGCGGCGTGGTGCAGTTCGACTCGTCCATCCCTGTCACGTGTCGGCATGGCAGCGGCTCGCATCTCGTACTCGGGTGACACCTGCTCCGCCCGATAGTGCACTAATCCCCCGCCGAGCACGACGGAACGGCCGCAACGGCTCCAACCCTCGGCGGGGCGCGGACTCTGGTGCCAGATGAGGACGCCAGCGCAGCATCGTGGATCATCAGAGAATGGGCATTCAGGTCGAGCTGCGTGTGGCCGGCGAGCAGATACAACGGCTACCGGATCCGGCTGGCGGGTTCTTCGATGCCGCTGGCGACTTCGATCGGCTGGTTTTCCACGAGAGTTCGACACTTGGGCTGTTGGGTCGGCTCGATCTCCATGGCGAGACCCGTTTCGGCGCGAGCCAGATGCAGAAGCTCATCGCCGACGTCGAGCTGCTGCTCACTCTGGCGAAGGTAGGCGTTGAGTATCGTGGGCTGATGCGGCTTCGATCGATGGCGGAGCACTGCGCGGAGCAACACGGCGAACTGGTGTTCATTGGCGATTAACCGAGCTGAACGCGCGACTCGCGGCTAGAAGCGGATGCCTGGGGCACCGTGCCCGGGGCAGGCAAGCAGGATCGGACCGGAGTGACTAGGGTGTGCTCGTTCTGGCGAAGTGAACCCGCGCAAGCCAAGATTTGAACGTGACCGTGCGCGAATCGGATCTGCTGGCCTTGTTGCGCGAGCTCGATGATCCCGAATGGCTGGAATGGCCCAGAGGCTACGACCCTGGCCAGACCGGCGCACGGTTCGACCGCCTGGCGGCACAGCTCGAGGAGGACTTCGGCGCACCCTGTGTCGCTGAGCGAGATACCCAGGACTCCAGCGAGTACGGGCGCGTAACCGTGCCGGCCGGAGCAACCGTGTGCGGCACCCGGATCGTTGTCTGCATAAGCAAGTTCGGCTCGCTGGCCCTGGTCTGCGCCGACAACCCCGGAGCTTTCCTCGGCACCGAAGACGCACAAGCCGAGGGCGAATTGGACACGGCAGATCTTGGCAAGGTCAATCAGGCGTTGGCGGGCCTCGGATATGCCATCGTGCCCGAGGAACTGATAGAGCGCGACTACGACGGGCCAAGCCGGCTACCCTCGCACGTCCAGCGACCAAGCTGGTGGCATCGCTTCTTCGGCACCTTCTGAGATTGCTCAGCAAGGGGCGGACCGGCCCTGCACCCAGGGCGCGGCAAATCCGGACGTCTGCGGAGATCCCTTCACAGACGCTCTCACTATCCGCAGGCAAAATGAATTGATCTTGATCGAAAGGTGCCCTTGGGGCACCATGATCGAATGCGCGACACGCCACCTACGCAGCCGTTGTTCGTCACGCCGACCGGAGCAGAGGTTGTCGGGTTCCAGGCTGGAGGCGACGAGGCTCTGCGGTGGTGGCAACAGCTGCGGCTGGCCCATCCGGAGAGTGGGCTTTGGCCCCTGCTGATGGATGCCGACACCCCTGAGCAACTGACCGAGTCGTACTCCTCTAACGGGCAGGTCTGGTTGGCAGCCGACGCGCAGGCGATGAACGGCGCCGCGCTTCTGGCCGAACGCGGCGAGCGGTACCTGAGCACCAGTTCCCCGAGCTACGCCGCAGAGCTGCGCGCCGAACTAGCCGGTGAAGGAGTATGGCCTGAGAAGCCAGAACGACCCGGATTCGGGCTTCCCTACGGCTGGGACGGGCAGCCGGCCGAAGTCACCGTTGCGCTGGTGCCCGCCACCGCACCGTGGCTGGTGCCGGTGACCCTGCAGCACAGTGTTTTCTGGGACCCGGACCCGGCCGAGCATTCCGCGATCATGCGTTACTGGCATGGCCGGTACGGAGCCGAACCGGTCGTCTGGACTGACACAACCCTCGAATACGCCGTCGCCCGCCCGCCGACTACTCCGCCCCACGCTCTGGCTCTGGCCTGGGAATACCGGCAGTACAACGACGGCGAGTTCGACTACTATCGCGCTGACACTCTCACCGAGCTGGCCGCCGGTCTGATGAACGCTCCGGTCTGGCGCGTGTGGTGGGACTGATCTGAGCGTCCGGGCCATTGTTGTGCGGTCATCTAGGAGACGACTCAGCAGTCTTCCAGCAGTGCCAACACCCGGACGTGGCAGATTCGGATCCCTTGCGGCGATCATCGCAGTTGTCGAGGGATACGAGGATCGCCGCAATGTTCGGGCGCCATTGGATTCGGTGTGGTAATGACCTGAACAAATTTTCCGATACACTCTCATCGGCAGATCCGGATGTTGGGCGCCGATGACAATGCGTCACAGCGGTCCAGTAATGCTGGCTACGTAGGTACGGGTAGAGCAACACCAGCCGTAGCGCCGGCTCCCCCAGGCCCGGGCCAGCCGCCCCCGCCCCGCTGTCGGTCTCGGCCGGCGGTTCCACAGTCATGGAAGTGGAACAGGGGTAGCTGGCCGGGAAGTGCGCTACAGCCCAAGACAGTGCGTCAGATCCGCGGCGAGCCGGGTCATCTCCTCCCCTGCTTCCAAGGTGAATACCGTCCGAGCCGACCAAGCGGTGTCATACCAGTCGGGGCCGGGCGCTCGCAGCGTCACGCCGAGCGACACATAACCGCGACCGTCGTGCCGGGCATCGAAAGCGAGTTCCCGCTCCATCGACTGCCACGTACGGGTGCCATTCCAACCCTGCCAGTCAGCTGCGAGGCTCTCCATGAAGCCAGACAGCGTCGTCGCAAGATTTGCGTACATCCCGTCGACCTTGGCTATCGTTGCCGCCGTCATACCGTCCGCGTGCAGCTCCGTAGCCACCGTGCAGACGTAGCCGTCCCCATACGGATCTTGCGGCGGATGGACGATCCAACGCTCAGAATTGGCGTCGCCCCAGACAAACGGCTCGCTCATGGTGAGGGAGTATGCCCGGCAGCTTGCACTGGTCACTAACTGCGGCCGCCGATGTTCCACTTCCAGGAACAACCTCCGCTCTGATGGCCCGACCGTAGCTTCTACCCCCAGGACCAACGGGAACTGACTGGGCCGCCCGGAGTTTTCGAGGCTTGCCAGATTTACTCGAGATTTTCGACAGATCCAGTTGAGAAGGTGCGTTGCGTGCTTGTACCGGCACGCACAGTGCTTCGATGGGGGAATAATCATGCTCAAACGACGGGTTTCCACCTTGGCAGCGACCGCGGCGACGGCCGTAGTCGGCGCCGGACTGTTCCTCGCTCCGGCCACGCCAGCGGCTGCGGCGGCCATCTCCTGCCGGAGCAGCGGCAACCTCAGGACCATCAACGGCACCGATCCCAACTGGCACTGGCCGCCCTACGGTTCTACATACACGACTGCGAACTGCAACGACATCAACGTCAAGATCACCCGTACGGTCGAAGTGCAGACCTGCTTCGCGCCCTCCAGCGGGGGCTACTACTGCAACGGCTACCGCACGGTCTACGCCAACACGTGGGGGCTGGCTGCCACTGACGTCGCCGACGGCACCCGGTTCTGGCTGCTGTTCAACAGTGAGAACATCCAGGGCGTCGCCGCCTACTGACGTGCACGGCAACGGCGGGTCGGTCGGCCGCCGTCGTGGGTGGCCTACCGCCCCGCCTCGCGCCCGTATGTACCCCCGGTCGACGACCCGCGGCGGGCTCGCCGCGCACCGCGGCGAGCCCCCCGGCCGAGAACGACGACGCCGACGCCGCGCCGAACGCGCGGTCTGCAGGTGGGCCTTGTAATCGCGGACCGCGCCGACCGCCTAAGAGGCGTGAAGACCTCCCCGTTCCACTTCCGCCAGTGTCAGGGTTGAAGGGTCCGGCGGGTTCGCTCGTCCACTTCCTGACTTCGTGGCTGATTCTTTTATGCGGCCTGCCGGACGTGAAGGACCGGCCGGTATGGCTTGAGAGGAGCGTGTCCGCGCTCGACTGGTGGGTGCCTACCGACCGGCCCGAGTCCCCCTCGGCTCGGAAGGTGAGTTCCCCCCGCTTTCACGGAGCGGTGGTTACCTGCTTTCGGTCGGGGCAGGGTGAGGTTATCTGTCTCGGTCTGGGCGTGCCAGACCGCCTCGTATTCATCGGGGCTGAGGTAGCCGAGTTCCTTCTGGATGCGGCGGGTGTTATACCAGCCGTCGATGTAGGCGAAGCCTGGTCCTAGGTGTTTGGCACGGCGTTCGTCGCGGCGCTTTCCGCACTCGCGTGGCTCGCATGGCTGGGCTGGGATAGCGAGCACCAGGCTGATCCGGCCACCGGCGTCGTGACCGGCCCGTACGAGGCATGGCAGGTCGCCGGTTGCGGGATCTCGCTGCTGATCCTGCTGGTCGTCGCTGAGTTGGTCGGCGTGCGAGCGTTGCCAGCGTCGGCGGCTCTGACTCTCGGATTCACCGCAGCATGGACCACTCAAGCGGCATGTTCGGACACAACCGGCCTCTATGCTGTCGGCTCGATGATGCTGCTGGCAGGTCTGGGCACTGCGGCCGCGATGGCTTCCGGAGCCGTGATCGGCATCCGCGACCGGCGCGGGCACACCTCCGGAGAGGTGAAGCTGACGCCTCGAACACCGCGATCGCGCCCGATCAGCGGCAGATCCGGATACTCGATCAGCGTGAGCGCCGGACGCCGGGATGGCCGGATGCGCTGCTCCCCCGCACGGCGGGTCAGGCCCGGATCCACAGGTAGAGAAAGCAACATCGCCTGACGAGAGGAACGGATGGCTTGCCGACAGGGATGATTGGGGTTGTCGAGACTCAAATCATCTGTTGTCGGGAAGCACCCGTTCGGTGAAGAGGATGCGTGGTTTGACAGGCCGGGTGAGGACGCTCAATGAAACATTCGCGTCACTACAACGGTCGGCGCCCCATCCGGCGCTGCAGTTGCAGCCCAACGATACGACCGTCCCGTCGTTGACCTGACCCACCAGCGGGTCAAACGCCGGCCCCACCTCGTAGAGGGGCGACGCCATCGTAGGCACCGGTGACGGTCCTGAGGAGCTCGACATTGCTCGGGTAGGTAGCCGAGAGGAGTTCGCGTACTACGGGTTCACGGTCATAGTCGTCAGCCAGACGTAAGCCGAGGATGACGTTGGCCATCATGCCGGCGGCGAGGGTCCGACTGGCTTGTTCGGGTGTGAGCTGGCCGCGGTTGACGAGCACTCGGTAGACGCGGAGGAAGCCGTCTCTGGCGAGTGGCCCGATCTCCGGATCGGTGCCGGCGGTGAAGGCGTGCGCGAGGCAGAGTTGCAATCCCTGCTCCTTGAACAGTTGAAGGTAGGCGACACCGAGACGCGGTGCGAGGTCGCCAGGTGCGTCGTCGTCGATCGTCTGCTCGAACACCTCGACCACTCTGTCGAGCGCATGCTCGATCGCGGCTCGGATGAGCGCGTCTTTGCTGCCGAACAGGGACACCACGTAGGGCTGACTCACGGCGGCCGCGCGGGCGATGTCTGCCGTGGTGGTTGCGGCGAAGCCCTTGCTGCCGAAGATCCGGATCGCCGCAGCGAGCACGGAAGCGCGTCGCTGGGATGAGGAGGTTCGTTTCTGGCCCATGGTTGACATGTTATCAATCAATCAATAACCTTCGCGATGCGCTGCCGATCGGCCACCTCGGCGGGAGCACCGGTGATCGCGGCGATCGGCTCCGGCCGTGCTTTCTCATGTGCGGTGTCACGTCGCGGATGCTGCGGCACAGCTCGCCGATGGGGCGTGACACTGTGCAGTCCGGCACGATGAGAGGACCGGGTATGGACGTGCTGATGTTCGCCACCGTCGCGGTGCTGGGGTTCACGGCGTGCGCCGAGTTCGGCTCCTATGCTTTTGTGCATCCGGTGGTCAAGCGTCTGGCGCCGCGTGACCACATCCTGGTCGAACAGGGTCTGCTGCGTACCTTCGGGATTGTGATGCCGGTGCTGATGACGGCTTCACTCGTGCTGGCCATCAGCTACGCGGCCCGCCCTGATGGGGCGGGGTTGCCCGAGGTATTGCGTTGGGTAGCGGCCGCGACCTGGGCCACCGGCATCGTCACGACCGTGGTCGTGAACGTGCCGATCAACCTGTCCACACTGCGCTGGGACAAGGATTCCCCTCCGGAGCGCTGGCAAGAGCGCCGTAACCGCTGGGAGTGGTTTCAGGGATACCGTTCGTGGGCCTACCTCGCGGCCTTCCTGCTCGTCGCTCTCTCGGTCGCCACGGTCGGCTGAGAGGGTGTTGGGTTACCCGTTGACCGCGTGAAGTGAGTTGACGGGATCCGTTGTGGAGTAGGGGATTGCAGAAGCGGATACCGGATCAAGTGCGACCGGCTTGCCGACGGTCAGTCGCGGCCAGTGCCGGCCTGGCTTTGGGCGCGGTGCCCGTGGGACGAGGTGGCGTGGGCCTTCGTGGTCGTCGTCTACCTCGTAACCTTCCGTACCAGGACGGCCCGTCATGAGCCGCCTCATGACACTTCAGGTCAGGAGTTCGCGGGCCAGGGCCTCGGTCCACCAGCGCTCGACTTGATCGGGTTGCCAGCCGCGTTCGTCAGTCAGTGTGGTGTAGACGTCGATGTTGCAGATCGCCGCATAGATATCGACGGCCGACCGTATGTCCAGCCCTTGCCGGAGAACGCCGCCCGGCCACGACGAGAACACCTGGATCCTGGTCTCGTCCCCCTGCTGACGGCCGTCGCGGTAGGCGGTCGCCAGCTCGGGCTCGGTGCGGCCCGCCTCACGCACGAGCGCGATGATGTCACCGGCACGCTCGAAGAGTCGCCGGTCGTAGCCGGCCATCGCCGCGAGCTGCCGCACCGGATCGTTCTCGGCCCCTTCCAGTTCGGCGAGCGACTGCGATGGATTCGCGGCGATGTCGGCTGCGTCGACCAGGGCCTGGATCAGTCCGGTCTTGTTCCCGTACACCGCGTAGACGGTCGGCACCGAGACCCCCGCCTCCCGTGCCACGTCACGTACCGTGGTCGCCGCCCAGCCGCGGGAGGAGAACAGTCGACGAGCGGCGCTGGCGATCTCACCCCTGGTCTCTGCCGCTTGCGCCACCCGGCGCAGTGATTCGTACCTGCGCCTGCTTGCTTCGGCGGTCAATGGCTTGCCTCTTTCAGTTTCCGGGTCTTATATTGAATATATGTTGCGTAAACTCGGGGCCGGAAGTACCTGGACGTTCTCGCGGATCGCCGGACTCGCCGGACTCGGCTTCGCCATCCTGATCGCCTCCACCAACGCCTTCCTGGTGCCAGCCGGCCTGCCCCATACCGGCGCTGAGACCAACGACGTTGTCCAGTTTTTCACCACCCAACAGAACACCGTCGGCCTGGCGTCAGCACTCGCACCGATCGCCTGGGTGCTGGCCACCCTGTTCGGCGCCGGCGCGGTCTCCGTGCTGTGGCGTTCCGACCGCGAGCACGGCACAGCCTGGTCCCTGGTCGGATTCGCCGGGGTGATCATGCAGAACATCACCTTCACCGGCGTGATGGCCATCCGGCTCGCGCTCGCGTCAACGACCGCGCAGGACAGCAGCACGATCGCCGGACTCTGGGCACTACACAACGCGCTGTTCATCTTCAACGGCACCTTCCTGGCACTGGCCATGACCGGCCTGTCCATCAGCGGCCGACGCGCCGGCCTGATCCGCCGCTGGCACAGCGGGATCGGTTTGCTTGCCGCCGCACTACAGTTCGGCTCGGCCGTGCTGAGCCCTATGGCCATCGACGACCCCGGTACGGTCGGTCTCCTCGGCCTTGTCGGCTGGCTAATCTGGGTCGTGTGGATCGTCGCCTACGGCATCACCCTGATCCGCCTGACATCCGTTTCCATCCAGGCGATACCGAATAACCGGCGCACCGGTCCCGTTGAGTCATTTCGATCAGACCATCGGCAGGCCGATCTACCCGACGGGCAGCGTCGCCATCCAGCACAGCAGCGCGTCGAACCGCCGGAGAACGCGCAGTCATAGACATCCGCTCGTCGGTAGTTGAGCGCGTCGTAGAAGGGGCGCGTCAGCGACCGATGCCACTCTCGGTTACTCAGAAGTGGCCCCGCCCGTCTCCGTCTCCTCGGGCGGCCAACTGGAGCCGTCCCAGTGGGCCGTTTCAGACCGTCAGGCCCGGACGCAGGGCTGCGAAGTGGGATGTGCGGGTTCGTCCGTGAGGTCGGCCGTCGAGCCGGGCTCCGATGCGGTTGAGGTTGATCGCGGGCGTTTCCACTCGGCCGTGAACTGGTCAGCTCGGGCCAGCTGGAGCGCTTCGTGCTCCTGCCTCGGGCGCAGGGTGAGGTTGCGGGCACTTGACGTGGTGCACTGACTGCGGACCGGGCAGGGCTGACACTGGGTCTTCAGAAACCGGATCCGGCTGACGGGTGTTCCTCGCTGGCTGGTTGCCTCTTGCCAGTTGGTCGTGGTCTGACCGCCGGGACAGGTGGTGGTGCGGGTGTCCCAGTCGATGGTGAAGGCGGACGGGGTGAACCCGCTGTCGGCCCTGCGCACCGTGGATGCTTGCACCGGGCCGATCAGCGTGACGTCGTGGTCACGGCGGGCGGATACCAGGTGCGGCGCGTTGACGTAGCCGGCGTCGGCCAGATGCACCGAGGGCAGCAGGTCGCGCTGGGCGAGGTCGCGGTGGACCTCAGCGATCATGCCGGTTTCCGGGGTCGTAGCGACGATGGTGGCCACGTGGGTGATCAGGTGGACCTCGCCGGGATCACAGGTTTCGGTGAGGTGGACCTTGTAGCCGGACCAGGAGGTGTCCCGCTTGACGGCGTTGCGTGCATCGGTGTCGTAGGGGCTGGCCAGGCGCACCGCACCCGGCGGGCAGTCTTGCGGGTGCCGCCACACGATCCGCTCCTGCCCGTCGTCGGTGGAGGCGATGGCGTACTCCTGGACCCAGGTCTGCCGCAGGACTTCTACGGCCTTCACCTGGCGCTGGTGTGCGGGTGCGTCGCCGGCGAACACGGCCGTCATGAGCTTGAAGCCGTCCGCGCCGATCTGTTCGGCATGCGCGATCCGCTTGCGGGTTCCCGGTGCGGGCAGGCGGTACTGCTCGGGGCGGTCGCTGTAGCGGTCGAACCACTCGGCGTCCGCCAGCGCCGCCACCCAGCTCGGCGCCAGCACCGAGAGTGCGTTCAGCGCGGCGCGCATCGTCTCGATGCAGCGTTCCAGCCGGTTGACCTCGCGTACCGCTGTGATGACGTGGGTGGAGTCGGTGCGCTGCTTCCCTCTGGCCTTCACCAGGCCGGACGCTCTGGCCGCGTCGACGACAGCAGTGAACACGGCCTGCTCCAGGCCGCCGTCGATCAACCGGGAACGGAACTCGGAGAGCACCGAGTAGTCGAAGCCCGGGTCGGTCACCTCCAGGCCGAGGGCGTACTTCCAGTCGATGCGGGCCCGTACGGCGTCCGCGGCCTGCCGGTCCGCCATGCCTTCGGCGAACTGCAACACCGACACCAACGCCAACCGGGCAGGAGACGACGCCGGTTTGCCTCGCGAGGGGAACGCGTCGCGGAACATGTCGTCAGTGAAGATCGGGCCCAGGGCGTCCCGAATCCGCATCGCGGCGGTCCCGGACGGGAACGCGGTCCGGGCAACCCGAGCAGTCAGTTGCGGAACCTCAAGCAGGTCCATCGGACGCAGCGACGCCCCAGCCTCCACGACGAACGCCCCGAACATGATCGGAAGATCATGCCGGGGCGAGCGTCTACTTCAGAATTCGCCAACAGAGTCCCGACCCGGTGCGGGGTTCGCTCATTGCGCGGCGGTCACTTCTTCTTCTTGGTGGCCTTCTTGCCCTTCTTGGACTTGCCGGCGTCCTTTTCGGAAGCCCAATGCGCTTCGGCAACCTCGGGGATCAGTACGGGCGAAAGCAACTTGAGGAAGATCATGGCAAGCGGCGCCAGCCAGGCCCACCACGGCAGCAGTGAGCCCGGCCCGACCAGCATGCCGACCACGTCGTAACTCACCTCGACTGCGGTATCCATCATCTGCCTCCGGGGGGACGAAGCTCCAGCAGGACTCGGCGTCCTCCGGCGCTTTCGATTCGGCCCCCAATATCGGAACCCCACCCCGCGCCATTAGCGTTTCCAGCCACTCGCCCGGGCCCGACCCGCCCTCCACCGTGCTGACCTGCGGTCCGGTCCAAGCTTCGGGTCACCACCCAAGGAGCCGGCGCACCCACCGTGGCGAACCGCGACCTGAATCAGACCGGACATCACCACGCATCCGGGGTCAGCTGTCGAGGAGGCCCAAGCGGTGCGCGACGGCGGCGGCCTCGACCCGGTTGGTCACCTCCAGCTTGGCGATGATCCGGGAGACGTGGACGCTTGCGGTTTTCGGGGAGATGAACAGGCTCTGGGCGATGCGGCTGTTGCTCTGGCCCTCGGCCACCAGCCGCAGTACCTCCCGCTCGCGGGCGGTCAGCAACTCGGCGAGTGCGGCCGGGACCGTGGCGCTCCGGACGCCGAGCCTGCGGGCCAGGACCTCGGCCGCCTCCGCCAGCGGCCGGGCGCCGAGGGCGGCGGCGATCGCGCCCGCCTCGGTGAGCGCAGCGGTCGCGGCCGGGCGGTCAGGGGCAACCGCTTCGGCAAGGCCGAGCAACGCGCACCCCAGGTGATAGGGCTGTCCGTCGGCCCGCCACTGATCGACCGCCGCACGCCAGCGGTCGGCGCCGCCGTCGAGGACGGCGGCCACCTGCGCGGCGTAGGCCCGCTCCGCCGGGTAGCGCTGGGGCAGCCGATTGGCCAGCTCGCGGATCGTCTCCGCCAGACCCCCGCCGACGACCTCCACGGCCCGGTCGGTCTCCTCGCTGCCGGATCCGAAAGGCACCGAACCAGCCCCGGCCGACCCCGACGCACCGACGCCACCGGCACCGGTCGACCGCGGCGCACCGGTACCGGTCGACCGCCACGTGCTGACCCCACCGGGGCCGGTATTCGCGGGCCGAGCCGGATCGGCCGCGTCTGCGGTCCTCCGGAGGGAGGCACCCGACGGATCGACATGGCCGGGATCTTGGTGGCGGAACGACCGGGACGGGCCGGGCAGGGTGAGGGTCCGGGTGGCGGCGGCCAGGACCGCCCAGCCGTAGCGCGGGCGTTCGAGGATGCCGTGGTCCTGGAGGGCGGCCTCGGCGACGGCACGGGCGGCCGGGCCGTCGCCGGTGGTGAAGGCGGCGACGATGCTGAGTTCCCGCAGGCAGAGACGGCTCTCGTGGGTGAGGAACGGCCTGGCCAGGAAGGCGAGTGCTTGTTTGACGAGGGCCGCGGCGCCGTCGTCGTGGCCCCGGGCCAGGCGGATGCGGGCGCGTAGGCAGAGCCAGGGCAGTGCCAGGGTGCCGGGCGGATCCTGGCGGGCGGCTTGGGCCAGGAGCGCGTCGGCCTCGTCCCAGCGGCCGAGGGCGATCAGGGCCTCGGCGTGGTTGGCGAGCAGGTAGACGCCGGTGGTGCGGCTGACGCCGACGCGGTCGGCGTGCGGGACGCCTTCGGCGGCGGCCGCGGCGGAGTCGGCGTAGGCGCCCAGCTCGCACAGGGAGTCGGAGAGGTTGACCAGGGCGGCCGCCAGGTTGGGGATGTCGCCGGAGGCGCGGGCCCGGTCGACGGAGCGGCGCATGGCGGGCACGCTCTCGGCGGCGGGGAGGCGGCCACTGCACACCTTGCCGTAGGTGATCTCGACGGCGACCTGGGCCGCCTCGTCGCCGAGCTCGGCCGCGGCGGCGAGGACCTGCTGGGCGATCCGGTCGGCCTCGTCGGGGTCGGTGGCGGCCAGCACGTAGACCACGTCGGCCACGAGTTTCAGCGACTCGCTGTCGCGGGGGCCGCCGGACAGCAGACGGTACGCCTCGCGGGCCTCGGCGGCGCCGTCGCTCTTGCCGGCGTTGCGCAGCAGTTTGGCGCGGCGGACCAGCAGGCGGCCGGCCCGCAGTGGCTCGGCCTCGAAGTCGAGGTCGGCGAGGGTGGCGCGGGTGAGGGTCATGGCCCGCTGGTGCTCGCCGGAGTCGATGGCGGCGAGCGCCGCCTCCTCCAGCAGGTCGAGGTGGCCGACGCCGAGCAGGGCGGCCGGCTCGGGCACCTGGTCCCACAGCTCGAGCATGCGGTCGAGCAGGCGGGCCCGTTCGGCGAACGCGTAGCGGCGGCCGGCCGCGTCGGCGGCCCGGTGCGCGGCGGCGAGGGCACGGGGGTGGTCGCGGGCGGAGAACCAGTGGTGGGCGATCTCGGCGGGGGCGCGGTCGGCGTCGACCAGCTGCGGTTCGGACTCGATGGCCTGGGCGTAGCGGGCGTGCAGCCGGTATCGCTCGCCGGGCAGCAGGTCGTCGTGGACGGCCTCGCGGACCAGGGCGTGCCGGAACTCGTAGTCGCCGTCGGGGCCGATCATGACGAGCTGGGCGGCGACGGCTGCGCGGAGCCCGGCCTCCAGGGTGGTCTCGTCGACGGCGGCGACCCTGGCCAGCAGCTCGTGGCCGAACCGGATGCCGCCGACGGCGGCCACCCGCAGCACCCGCTGGGCCGCGTCGGGCAACTGGTCGGCGCGGGACAGCAGCAGGTCGCGCAGGGTCTCCGGGATGTCACCGCAGCGCGGGTCGGCGGAGGCGGCGAACTGCTCGATGAAGAACGGGATGCCCTGGGCACGCCGGCTGATCGCGTCGACGGTCGGCGGGTCGGGCTCGGCGCCGAGCAGGTGGCCGAGCAGCTCGGCGGTGGCGTCCCGGTCGAGCCGGTCGAGGTCGTGCCGCTGGACGCCGCGGACCCGCTCCAGCTCGGCCAGGAACGGCCGCAGCGGGTGGCCCCGGTGCAGTTCGTCGGTGCGGTAGGTGGCGATCAGCAGCAGGCCGGGCACCCGCGCGGAGCGGACCAGGAAAGCGATCAGGTCACGGGTGGACCGGTCGGCCCAGTGCAGGTCCTCCACCACGAGGACGACCGGGCGGTCCTCGGCGAGCCGGGCGAACAGCGACCCGACCAGCTCGAACAGGTGGCCCCGGCGGGTCTCGCCGTGGTCGGGCGGGAGGCCCAGCTCGGGCAGGAGCCGGGCGAACTCGGCCTCACGCCCGCCGAAGACGGCCCGGCCCTCGTGCCGGGACAGCTCGCGCAGCGCGGCCGCGAACGGGGCGAACGGCAGGCCTTCCTCACCGAGCTCGAGGCACTGGCCGAGGAGGATGCGGGCGTCGGCGGTGCGGCAGAACTCCTCGACGAGCCGGGTCTTGCCGACCCCGGCCTCACCGCCGACGAGGAGGGCGGCCGGTTCGTCACCGCGGGCCCGTTTGAGCGCGTCGTGCAGCGCGGCCAGGTCGGGCGCACGCCCGACCAGGACCGTGCTGTGCGCGCTCACCGTCATGAGGTCGAGCATGCCACGCGCGTACGACATGATTTCTGGTCTGCTCGTGCGGCTCAGGATGCGAGAGAGCCACGCCGGGTGACCCACCGGATCCGGAAGAACCGGCGGCGGGGTGGCCGTTCGGTCCGCTCGTGGTGGACGGCGCGGTGGCGCTCGGCGTCCTGGAGCATGTCGTCGATCCGGAATCGGGCGAGCTGGAAGTGGGTGCCGGGGTCGCTGAAAGGAATCATGAGGACGACTCTTCGCCCGAAGGCGGGCCGCGGGCATGGGGCGGCAGCCTCATCCGTCGCGGCGCCCCCTCCTTACGCGAGTGGCTGAGGGGCACCGGGACGCCGTAAGGTACCTGAGCCCCACTACACTTCCCGGCATGGCAAAACCCCAGGAGAAGGTGTCGTTCGGCGGGCGCCTGAAGCAGATCGGCCAGGTGTTCGCGTTCACGGCCAAGCAGGACAAGTGGTTCGTGCCGCTGGTCATCGGCGCGATCGCGATCCCGCTCGCGATCACCGTGACGATCGTGCTCCTGACGGGCGCCTGGCCGTGGATCCCGGTCGGCATTCTCTTCACGCTGCTGGCCGTGCTGATCGTGCTGAACCTGCGTTCGAACACGGCCATGATGAACGTGGCGGAGGGCCAGCCCGGCGCCGCCGCCTCGCTGATGGAGAACATGCGCGGCGACTGGCGGGTCCGCCCGGCCGCGAGCTCCACCACGCAGTTCGACATGGTCCACGTGGTGATCGGCAAGCCCGGCGTGATCCTGCTGGGCGAGGGCGACCCGCAGCGGGTGCGGGGCCTGCTCAGCCAGGAGAAGAAGCGCCTGGTCAAGGTGATCGGCAACGCCCCGATCTACGACTACGTGATCGGCACCGAGGAGGGCCAGCTCTCGGTGCGCAAGCTGCGCTCGACGATGCTGCGCCTGCCCAAGAACCTGACCGGCAAGGACGTCAACTCGCTGGACAAGCGGCTCGGCGCGCTGATGTCACGGCCGCAGATGCCGAAGGGCGCGATCCCGAAGAGCATGCGGCCGAGCAAGGGCGCGTTCCGCCAGCAGCGCCCTCGCTGATCAAGACCTTTCCTGGGGTACGGGGTGAGCAGCCCCGGAAATCGATGCCCGTCCCACCCGGGACGGGCATCGGCGTTTGTGGCCGTACCGCCAGAAAAGGGGCCCCCGGAAGGGGGTGACCGGGCCGTATTCATCGACCGGGGTCTCCATGATCGGTCCGGGGCGCTAGCCTCGGGTCTACGCCGCTTTCCGGCGGTCCACGCCGGACAGTGACGCAGACTCGCACCCTGGGCACGAAGGAGTTCCGCTCGTGGTCAGCACCCTGGCGGTTCCCGGCACCTTCCCGACTCTGCGCGACGCCCTCGAGGTGGCGCCCGACGGCGCCGTCGTCACCGTGGCTCCCGGCACCTATCGGGAGCGCATCGATCTGGCCGGCCGCCGCCTGACGCTGCGCGCGTCCGGCGACCCCGGTTCGGCGATCGTGGACGCGTCCGGCCTGGACGGCCCGGCACTGTCGGTGGCCTCCGGTGACGTGGAGGTGGACGGGCTGGCCCTGATCTCCGACGACTATCCGGCGGTGGTGATCGGCGGTGGCCGGGTGCGACTGCGCCGGTGCGAGCTGTCCGCGGGTTACGGCGCCGGCCTGCAGGCCGACGGTGGCGCGATGGTGGATGCCACCGAGGTACGCGTGGTCGCGGGCCAGCACGGTTTCGTCTTCTCCGACGCGGGCGGCACGGTCGACTCGTGCGAGATCCGCGGTGTCTCCGACGACGGGGTGATCGTGCGGCTCGGCGCCGACCCGGTGATCCGCGGCACGAAGGTCAGCGACTGCGGCTATCGCGGCATCTACGTCTACCAGTCGGGCCGTCCGGTGATCGAGCGCTGCGACGTGTCCGGCACCGGTGACGCCGGCATCGTGGTGGCCTACGCGAGCGCGCCGAGGATCGTCGAGACGTGGGTGCACCAGACGTCCGGCCCGGGAATCGTGATCGGTGCCGGCTGCACGGCGGTGGTCGAGCGGTGCCGGGTGGAGGAGACCGCCGATCCACCGGTGCGTGTCGATCCGGGCGCGCGGGCGACGGTGACGCTGAGCGACGGCGGCGGCCTGCCGCGGGCCGGTGTGGTGGCGGCCGGTGCCGCGCAGGACGCGGCCGAGGTCGAGCGACTGCTCACCGAGCTGGATTCGATGATCGGCCTGGACGGGGTGAAGAACGAGGTCCGGGCCCTGATCGACGAGATCCAGGTCAACGAGTGGCGGCGCAGTGCGGGCCTGTCGGTCGGCACGGTGAGCCACCATCTGATCTTCACCGGAGCCCCGGGTACGGGTAAGACGACGGTCGCCCGGATCTACGGTCAGCTGCTGAAGGCGCTCGGTGTGCTGCCGCACGGGCAGTTCCGTGAGGTGTCGCGGCGTGACCTGGTCGGGCAGTACATCGGGCACACCGCGGAGAAGACCACCTCGGTCTTCGAGGAGGCGATGGGCGGAGTGCTGTTCATCGACGAGGCGTACACGCTGGCCCGGGCCGGTGGCGCGGCCGCCGACTTCGGCCAGGAGGCGATCGACACCCTGGTGAAGCTGATGGAGGACCACCGGGACCAGGTCGCGGTGATCGTCGCCGGGTACACCCGGGAGATGCTCGACTTCCTGGACGCCAACTCCGGTCTGGCGTCCCGGTTCGCCAAGACCATGGAGTTCGAGAACTACGGGCCCGACGAGCTGGTGCGGATCGCCGACCGGATCGCCCGGCACGACGACTACATCTTCGCCGAGGGCCTGCCGGAGGCACTGTGGGAGCACTTCGGGCAGCTGGAACGGGACCGCAACTTCGGCAACGCCCGGGAGGCCCGCAAGCTGCTGGAGGGTATGCGCAAGGCACAGTCCGGACGGCTGCGGGCGATGGGGCGCATGCCCAGTCGCGACGACCTGCGGACACTGATGCTCGCCGATCTGCGGGTGGCGATCCGCTGATTCGGCGTCGGCCTGAGGGGGAGGTGACCGGTGCATCGCGGTGAGGGACGTACCTACGGCAACGCCACGGCCGCCGCCGCGCCGCTGCGGCCACCCGGCACACCGGTCCGGGGTGGCCCCGCTCCCCCGCCGCAGCCACCACCACGGGTACCGGCGCAGCGCCCGGCTCCGGCCGCGCAGTTCCGGGCACCCGAGGCGACGGTCCGGGCGGTACCCCGCAAGGGGCACCTCGGCCCGTTCAGCCTGGCCCAGATCCTGGCCGCCGAGGCGGCGCTGTTCGCGCTGGTCGCCGCGGTCACCCGTTCGCCGGTGGCGTTGCTGGCCGCGCTGGCCGGCTCGGCGGTGCTCCTGCTGGTCTTCTTCGCCCGGCGGCAGCACCGCTGGTGGCTGGAGCACCAGCTGGTGGCACGCGATCACCGGCGGCGCCGGGCGGCCCGGGCCGACCCGAGGTCCGGGCCGGTGCTGGCGGCGCTGCGGACGATCGCGCCCGGCCTCACGGTCGAGGACATCGGCGTACCAGACCGGGCCGCACCGGGCATCACCGGGACGGACGGCCCGGCGGTCCCCGAGAAGGCGGTCGGGGTGGCCCGTGACGAGGCCGGCTGGTTCGCCGCCGTCGCGCTCGACCCGGCGGCCGCTCCGCTTCCGCTCGACACGCTGCTCGGCGTCCTCTCCGGCACCGGCCAGCCGGGACTGATGATGGAGCTGGTCACGCACACGGTTCCGGCCCCCAGCCCGGACGTGCCGGCCGCGTCACCGTCCGGGGCCTCCTACCGTCAGCTCGTCGAGACGGTCAGTCCGGTCCCGGTCCCGGCGTACCGGGAATCGACGATCAGCGTGCGCATCGACGCGCAGTCGCTGGCCGAGGCGGTACTCGACCACACCACCGATCCGGACGAGGCGGCGAAGCTCGTCGCCGGGCTGGCCCGGAAGGTGGCGGCCGGCCTGCGCCGCCTCGGCGTCACCGGACGGCCGCTCGACTCCGGGCAGCTGCTCGCGCTGCTCGCCCGCTCGTGCGACGTCGAACCGTGGGCGCTGACCGAGGGGCCCGGGGTGGACGAGGCGTGGACCCACTGGCGGTCGGCGCGGCTGGTCCATCGGACGTACTGGCTGAAGACCTGGCCGGCGGCGGCGACCGAGATCGGGTCGCTGTTCGCCTGGGCGGCGACCGCCCCGGCCGCGCAGACCAGTGTGGCGCTGGTGCTCGACACGGCCGGCGGCGACGAGGTCGCGATGCGGGCGTTCATCAGGCTCGCGACCCGGCCGGACGCCGACCTGCGCGCGCTGGACCGGGTGCTGCAGGAGGGTGTGCGCCGGGTGGGCGGCGAGTTGCAGGCGCTCGACGGGGAGCACGGACCGGCGGCGTACGCGACCGCCCCGACCGGAGGTGGCGCGGGATGAGCCGGCCGTACCCCGACGACGGCGCCTACCAGCAGCAGCCACCGCCCGCCCCGCCGCTCCGTGAGCCGGGGCAGGTGACGTCCGGGCGGGCGTCGGTGCCGGCACCCGCCCCGGCGGACCCGTTCGCGTCGGTGCCGGCGCCCGGACCGGCGGACCCGTTCGCGGAGGGCCGGCGTCAGGCCGTCGCCGAGCCCGTGTCCCGTGGGACGGCCGCCCCCGTGGTCACCTCCGCCCCGCTGGCCCGGCCGGGCACGTTCCCGCCGGATCAGCCGGGCGGTCCGGCCGGATCCGAGGACGACGACCGGCCCCGGGACCGGACCGGGCCGTCCGGGCGGACCAGCCGGCTGCGGATCGGCTGGCACGCCGTCGCGCGGGCCGGGCTGCGCCGGATGACGGCCGGACAGCCGGCTCCGGCGGGGATCCTGATCGGTCGCGACCAGCGACAGACGCCGGTGCCGTTGCCGTTGTTCGCACCCGAGCCGGTACGCGTGACGCTGGTCGGCGGGGTGTGGGCGGCCCAGTTGCTGCTCTTCCGGGCGTTCGCCGCCGGTGTGCGGGTGGTCGTGGTGACGACGGAGCCACCGGCGTGGACCGGCTTCGGCGAGCGGGCCACCGGGCAGCAGCATCGGCTCACCGTGGTCGCGGCGGAGCCGGGCGGACCGTACTCGGGGACTGCCCAGACACCCCTGCTGACCGTTTACGACCTGGGCCTGTCCGGGCCGATGACGAGTCCGCCGCTGGGGCCGTGGCACAGTCAGCTGACCGTTCTGCGGCAGCTGGACCGGGCCGGGGTGCCGGCGTTGCAGGAGGCGTCGCTCGTGGTCCTGCAGCGCCTCGGCGGGGACGAGGCGACCCTGGCCGCGGCGGCGCTGAAACTGCGGCCGCAGAGCGCACAGCTGCTGCAGTCGATGAACGACGACATGATGGCGCTGATCGGCGACGGCGACGACCGCTATCTGTTCCTGAACCAGACCGGTATCGAGCAGCAGTACATCGGCCCGCCCCGCCGCTAGCCCCCCGGCTGGCCAGCTGGTGGGTACCGCATATGCCCGGCGGTCGCGTTGAGACCGGGAGCACCGCGGAACGTCGCGGGGTAGGCACGGGACGCGATCGATGCGGTCGGGCCGGGCGTAGCCCGTACGATATGAGGGGTTATCGGGACGGCGGGGACCAGGCCAGCTGGACCAGACGGGCGCCGTGCCGGCGGGTGATCATCCACGCGCGGCCGGGCGGCAACGGCTGTGGTTTGAGGTTGCCGAAGAGCGGCCCCTCCTCGCGCGGCCCGGACATCATGATCCCCGGCGAGGCGAGTTCCCGGATCCGGCCGATCACCGGGTCGAACAGCGCCCGGCCGGCACCGCCGATCCGTCTGGTGATCACCACGTGCAGGCCGATGTCGCGGGCCTGCGGCAGGAACTCCAGCAGCGGGGTCAGCGGGTTCGGGCTGGCCGACGCGATCAGGTCGAAGTCGTCGACCAGAACGTAGAGTTCCGGGCCCTTCCACCAGCTGCGGTTGGCGAGCATCTCGGGGGTGACGTCCGGGCCGGGCAGGCGTTCCCGCATCGCCACCGCCACCTGGTTGATCAGGTCGGCGGTGACCTGGTGCGAGGTGCCGTACCCGATGGTGTTCGCGGCCGGTACGCACCCGAGCAGGCTGCGCCGCAGATCGACGAGGAGCAGCCGCGCCTGCTCGGGGGTGTGTGACGCCACGATCGAGCGGGCCAGGCTGCGCAGGAACGAGCTCTTGCCGCTCTCCACGTCGCCGAAGAGAAGCGCGTGCGGTTCGGCGTCGAAGTCGAGCGAGACCGGCTGCAGGTCGGTCTCGGCGATGCCGATCGGCACCACGCCGCCGCGAGCCGGTGGCAGCGCCTCGAACGGGATCTCGGCCGGCAGCAGCCGGACCGCGGGTGCCGGGGCCGCCGTCCAGTGCTCGCCCGCGTGCCGGACCAGCTCGGCGACCGCGTCGGCCAGGTCGTCGACGCGCTGCTCACGGTCGATGCGGGGCAGCGCCGCGAGGAAGTGGTGGCCGTCCGGGGTGAGGCCGCGGCCGGGCGCGTCCTCCGGCACGTTCACCGCCTCACGCCGGTTGATCACCGAGTCGCTGGCCTCACCGAGCCGCAGCTCGACGCGGGTGCCGAAGGCGTCGCGGATCTGCGGGCGCACGTCCATCCACCGGTTCGTCGCGGCCAGCACGTGGATGCCGAAACCGAGGCCGCGGTTGGCCAGTTCGTGCACGATCGGTTCGAGGTCCTCGAACTCGGACCGCATCGTCTGCCAGCCGTCCACGATCAGGAAGACGTCACCGAACGCGTCCTCGGCGAACCTGCCCTGTGTCTTGGCCCGCCGGTAGGCCGCCGCGCCCTCCACGTTCTCGGCGGCGAACATCTCCTCCCGGGCCCGCATGAGACCGTGCAGCTCGGCGATGGTGCGGCGGACCTTGTCCACGTCCCGCCGGGTCGCCACCCCGCCGACGTGCGGCAGGTCGGCGAGCGCGCTGAGCGGGCCGCCGCCGAAGTCCAGTCCGTAGAACTGCGCCTCCCGCGGCGTGTGGGTGAGCGCCAGGCTGACGATCAGGGTGCGCAGCAGGTTCGACTTGCCGGACTGGGCCGCCCCGACGATCATCACGTTGCCGGCCGCGCCGGACAGGTCCAGCCACATCGGATCGCGGCGCTGGTCGTACGGCTTGTCGATGAGCCCGCCGAGCGCGTGCAACGAACCGAACCGGTCCTCCGCGTCGACGGTCAGGCCACGCTCCGGCAGCGTGATCGCCGGTGGCAGCATCTGACCGAGCGTGGACGCCTTGTCCAGCGGCGGCAGCCACACCTCGTGGGCCGGCGCGCCCTTGCCCTCCATCTGCCGGACCAGCACCTCGATCAGGGTGTCCCCGGTCGTGGTCTCCTCCTCCGGCTGCTCCTCGGCGTCCGGCAGCTCCTCGCGCAGCGGTGCCACGTAGAAGGTGGAGAAGTCGCGGATCGGGTTGCCGCCGCGTCCGCCGACGCCGGGCAGGTCGCCGTTCTGCCGGACAGCGCCGGAGACGTACGCCGCCTTCAGCCGGATCAGGCCCTCGGTGCCGGTCCGCAGATAGCCGTGGCCGGGCGACCGGGGCAGCTCGTAGGCGTCCGGCACGCCGAGCACGGCCCGCGACTCCATCGACGAGAAGGTGCGCAGCCCGATCCGGTACGACAGGTGCGACTCCAGCCCGCGCAGCCGCCCCTCCTCGAGTTTCTGCGAGGCCAGCAGCAGGTGGATGCCGAGCGACCGGCCGACCCGTCCGATCTGGACGAACATGTCGATGAAGTCGGGCCGGGCGCTGAGCAGCTCGGAGAACTCGTCGACGATGAACAGCAGGCTGGGCAGCGGGGCCAGCGGCACACCCGCCGACCGGGCCCGCTCGTAGTCACGCTGGGACGCGTAGTTGCCGGCCTTGCGCAGCAGCTCCTGACGCCGGGTCAGCTCACCCTGGATGGCACCGAGCATCCGGTCGACCAGCGGCAGCTCGTCCTCCAGGTTGGTGATCATCGCGGCGGTGTGCGGCAGCCGGTCGAGCGACGCGAACGTGGCGCCGCCCTTGAAGTCGACCAGCAGCAGGTTGAGGATCTCCGGGCTGTGCGTCATGGCCAGCGCCAGCACCAGCGTGCGCAGCAGCTCCGACTTGCCGGAACCGGTCGCGCCGACGAGCAGGCCGTGCGGGCCCATGCCGTCCTGCGCCGACTCCTTCAGATCCAGCTCGACAGGGCGCCCGTCGGCGCCCACCCCGATCGGCACCCGCAGGCGGTCCCGGTTCGGCCGGCTGGCCCAGAGATCGTTCAGATCGATGCTGTACGGGTCCGACTGCTCCAGCAGGTCGGCCAGCCCGGTGTCCTGCGAGATGGCCGGCGCGTCCGCCTCGGAGACAGCCGACAGCCGCAGCGGGGCCAGTTCCCGGGCCAGCACCTCGGCCTCGGGCAGGCTCAGCGCGTCGGCCTTGCCCACCTCGGTGGGACCGTCCATCGTGGTGCCGGTGACCGTACCGTCGGCGGCGATCTCCAGCACCACCGAACTGTCGTCGAGCAGCCGCGGCGGTGGCACCGACAGGTCGACGATGGTGACCCCGGCGACGCCGCCCTCGGTCATCAGATGATCGGAACCGGCCGTCGAACCACCGTCGATGATCACCAGGACGTGCGGGCCGCCGCCGGGTGCACCGGCCGGGTCGAAGCGGGGCCGGTTGACCAGCACGTCGTCGAGCATCGCCTCCAGTGCCGGCACACTCGGGGCGACCAGGCGTACCTGCCCGATGGCGTCGGTCTTGCCCGGATGCTGGGTGTGCGGCAGCCATTTGACCCACTCCCAGCGACCGCGCTCGTGGTCCGGCACGCAGATGCCGATCCGCAGGTCGTCGGGGGCGTGGAAGGTGACCATCTGGGCCAGCAGCGCCCGGCTGAAGTCGTGGGCGGCCCGGTCGGCGCCGCGCACGTAGATGTGCGAGAAGTCGCGCAGCGCCACCGACACCGGCAGGTCGGGCACCACCGAATAGGTGTTGAGGAACCGGCGCAGCGCCATCGTGCACAGTGGTTCCAGCTCGTCGACCGGGCGGGTCTGCGGCGGGACGAGCCGGGTGGCGACCTCCTGCGGGCCGACGGCGATGCGGACCACGGTGAAGTCGGCGTCACCGCGCCGCCGCTCCCACAACCGGCCGCTGTCGGTGAACGTCCAGAGGGTCTCCGGGTCGGGGTTGCGGTAGTAGAGCGCCTCGCGCTGCTGCCGGATCGTGTTGCGCACCTGGGCCCGCAACTGGGAGAGGTGCCGCAAATACTGCCGTCGCGCCTCGATCATCTCGCGCTTGCCGGGCCCGGTGGTGTTCGCGGCCATCATGGCCATCATGCCGAGCATCGAGATGCCGTACATCGCACCGGCGACATAGGTGATCGGGCCACCCCGCTGCGCACCCATCATCAGGCCCATCGCCGCCGCGCCCGCACCCATCGGCAGGATCATCAGCATCCGGGTCCAGCCCTTGCCCTGCGGCGGCGGGATCTCCGGCGGCGGGTCGAGCGGAACCTCGCCGGAGGGCATGGCGGGCGCCGGCCGGCGTGGCGGTCGCTTGATGATCGTTACTGTCACTCTGGGCTCCCCGTGGGTGACGTAGCGACAACATCCTATCCGTGATCGGGCAGCGATCCTGCTACGTTGTCCACTGTGAGCGCACCCGCAGCAAGCGGGCCCTCCCTGGCCCGGGTGACCATCGCGGCCCCGACCCGCCGCCTCGATCTCGCCCTGCCCGACAACATGCTCGTCGCCGAGCTGCTGCCGCACCTGCTCCGGCATGCCGAAGGCGCCCTGGGCGAGCCGTCCGAGCGTTACGGCGGATGGGTGCTCCGCCGCGCCACCGGCACCACCCTCGAACCCGGCAAGAACCTTGCCTCCCAGGGCGTACGCGACGGCGAGCTGCTGCACCTCGACCCGGCCCGGGAGGACTGGCCCGAGCTGGCGTACGACGACGTCGTCGAGGTGATCGCCAGCGGCTCCCGGCGGGCCGGCCGCTCGTGGAGCCCGTCCGCCACCCGGCGCACCGGCCTGGCCGTGACCGCCGGTGCCCTGCTCCTCGGCCTGGCCGGGCTCGCCGCCACCGGTCCCGGCTGGGTGACGCCCGGCGTGATCGCGCTGATCGTCTCGCTGGCGTGTGCGGTGCTGGGCATCCTGCTGTCCCGCGCGTTCAGCGACGCGAACGCGGGTGCGGTCGTCGCGGCGAGCGGCCTGCCGTACGCGTTCTTCGGCGGCGCCTGGCTGCTCACCCGGCCGGGCGGCAGCTTCCTCGACGTCGGCGCCGCCGGCCTGGTCCTCGGCTCGTCCGCGCTGCTGGTCGTCAGCGTGCTCTGCCACGCCGGGGTGGCCGGGCTGACCCGGTTCTTCGTGGCCGGCATCGCGGCGGCCCTCACCGGCATGCTCGCCGCCACCCTGTCACTGTCCGGGATGTCGCCGGAAGGCGCCGCCGCGGTCGCGCTGACCGCGGCGATCGGCCTGCTCCCCGCCTATCCGGTGCTGGCCGGCGCGATCGGGCGGCTGCCGTTCCCGGACCTGCCGAACCGGGCCGAGGAGATCCTCAAGGACGTGCAGCTGCCCCGCCGGGCGGACGTGTTCGCGGCCGTCGTCCGCGCGTCCGAGGTGCTCACCGGGTTCATCCTGTCCGCGGCGATCTGCAGCCTCGTGGCGATGACGTGGCTCGCCTTGTCCACGCCGGACACCCCGGCCGTACTCCTGATGCTCGCCGCGATCGCCGCCCTGCTGCTGCGCGCCCGCCTGCTGCCGACCCCGCAGCAGCGGGTGCCGTTGCTGGCCGCCGGCCTGCTCGGGCTGGCCGGGCTGGGCATCGGACCGGTCGTCACCGGCGCCGTCTCCGGGGTGGTGCTGGTCGCCGTCGCGGCGGTGGTGACCGCGGTCGCCCTGCCGACGGCACTGATCTACAGCCGCAAGGCGCCGTCGCCGTACCTGGGACGCGCCGCCGACATCCTCGACATCATCGCGATCATGGCGCTGATCCCGCTGGCCTGCGCGGTGATCGGCGTGTTCGACGACGTACGGGGCCTGTTCGCCTCGATCGGCGGGTGAGCCTCCGGTGATCTCCCGCCGCGACCAGCTGCAGTCGTACCAGTTCATGAACCAGCGGGTGATCTCGGCGTTCGTGATGCGCGAGACCGACCCCGCCCAGTCACCGCTGCGCCGCGGTATCGGTGCCCTCTTCGGCGGACTGATGGTCGCGATCCTGGTGGCCGCCGGATTCGGCATCTACGGCGTCCTCACCCGTACCGGCGCCAACCAGTGGCAGCGGGACGGGTCCGTCGTCGTCGAACGCGAGACCGGCGCCAGCTTCGTCTACCTGCGCGGCCGTCTCAACCCGGCACTCAACTTCGCCTCCGCGAAACTCGCCGCCGGGCGCCCCAACCCGCCCGTCTTCCGGATCGCCGCCAAGTCCCTGGCCGGCACCCCGCGCGGAGTCACCATCGGCATCGCCGGCGCCCCCGCCTCCCTGCCCGAGCCCGCCCGCCAGACCGGCCTGCCCTGGGCGATGTGCGCGATCACCACCGACCGGCCCGCATCGGTCCTGGTCATCGGCGCGTCCGGAGCCACCGGCACGGCACTCGGCAACCGCGGCCTGCTGGTCACCGACAACCCCGGCGCCGAGACCACCCACCTGGTGTGGCAGGGACGCAAGCACCGCATCCCCGAACGCGACACCTCGGTCGCCCTGTTCGGTCCCAACCAGGCACCCACCCGCATCAGCACCGCGTGGCTCAACGCGCTCCCGTCCGGCGCCGACATCGTCCCGTTCGACATCCGCGACCTCGGCGACAACTCAAGCGCCGCCCCCGGCCTCGACATCGGCGACATCGTCTTCACCGAGACCGGCAGCGGACGCCAGTTCAACCTCATCCTCGACGACGGCCGCGCCCCCGTCACGGCACTCCAGCAGGTGGTCCTCAGTGCGGCCGAAGGCTTCGGCGAACCACGCAAGATCGCC
Organism: Actinoplanes sp. NPDC023801; assembly: GCF_040639655.1. Classification (NCBI taxonomy): domain Bacteria; kingdom Bacillati; phylum Actinomycetota; class Actinomycetes; order Micromonosporales; family Micromonosporaceae; genus Actinoplanes; species Actinoplanes sp. NPDC023801. Next base: position 26,186 of record NZ_JBFAAI010000014.1, read on the forward strand.
GTCGGCGACCTGACCGACATTCCCGAGAGCCGCGCCCTGCCCGCCGGCGACCTTCGCGGCCCCGACCAGGTCCCTCAGCTCGCCACCGTCGCCCGCGACGAATCCGCGTGCGCCGTCACCACCGACGCCGCCAAGCCCCCCGCTGTCTCGGTGGGCGGCCCCGCCGACGCCTTCGACGCCGCCATCCCCACCAGCGGGACCGCCGGCTCCGGCCGCCCTCTCGCCGACCGCATCCAGGTCCCCGGCGGTCGCTTCGCCCTCGTCCGGGTCCCCGGATCCGGCGGCTTCACCCTGGTCACCGACGTCGGCCTGCGCCATCCCGTCCCGAACCTCGACGCACTCGCCGCCCTCGGCTACAACCCGGCCATCGCCGCCGAGATCCCCACCGCCCTGATCAACTCCATCCCGGCGGGTGTCACCCTCGATCCCGCGGCAGCGGGCCAGCCCGCGATCAACACCAACTGATCCGGTACGCCCGGAGCACCCCCGAACACACCGGCACGCCCCGTGCCGCCACCCGCAACGCCCGCCGGCACAGCCCTGCGCCCTCCAGGCGCCACGCCACCCGCGCCCGCGCGGGCACAGCGCCTCCCAAGCCCAGCCAGAAGCCAGCGCTGCATCAGGCGGGCTGTTACAGCGCTGCGCACCAGCCGGACACCTCCAGCCAGAAGCCAGCGCTGCATCAGACGAACTGTTACAGCGCTGCGTGCTGGCCCCATCTCCAGCCAGAAGCCAGCGCTGCATCAGGCGAGCTGTAACAGCGCTGCGTGCTGGCCCCATCTCCAGCCAGAAGCCAGCGCTGTAACAGGCGAGCTGTAACAGCGCTGCGTGCTGGCCCATCTCCAGCCAGAAGCCAGCGCTGTAACAGGCGAGCTGTAACAGCGCTGCGTGCTGGCCGGACACCTCCAGCCAGAAGCCAGCGCTGTAACAGGCGAGCTGTAACAGCGCTGCGTGCTGGCCGGGCCGGGGCTGGCCGGGCCGGGGCTTGGCGGGCCGGGGCTTGGCGGGCCGGGGCTTGGCGGGTTGGGGCTTGGCGGGTTGGGGCTGGCCGGGCCGGGGCTTGGCGGGTTGGCTGTCAGGGGGCTGCGGGCGGGCCGGGCTTCGGGGGCGGGTTGGCGGCCACGGTGTCGAGGAGCATCACCGGCGGACCCGGTTCCAGGGGCTCGGGTGGCGACGGCGGGCGGACGGCCAGACCGGGTCGCCACCGGCGGCGATTCCGGCGGAGCGCCGCCGCGGCCAGCAACAGGCCCAGCACCAGGATCACGGCGACCACGGCGCTGTTGACGGCGATGGCCCGGCGACGTAGTTCGGCGCTGTCGTCGGGCAGCGCGGCGGGTTCGAGGGCGGGAAGCCTGCGGGCGTCGCTGTCGACGACCCGGGCGGTCAGGGCCGCGTAGGGGTTGACCACTCCGGCTCCGAAGGCGGGGCCGGCCGGGGCGGGGCTCGCCGTGGCGATCAGGCGGCGGGCCACCTCGGCGGGCGGCAGCCGGGGGTCGCGGGCTCGGAGCAGTGCGGCGGCTGCGGCGACGAAACCGGCGGCCACGGCGGTGCCGGAGGCCTCGACGGCACCCCGGCCGGTCTGCAGGGCCGGTACGGCGACGCCGGGTGCGACCAGGTCGACGTACTCGCCGAACTGGGAGGCCGGTGCGATCTGGCCGTTCTGGTCGACGGCTCCGACACCGATGACGTTCGGGTAGGAGGCGGGGTACGGGTCGGGGTTGCCGTCGTCCCGTGATCCGAGGTCGCCGACGGCAGCGACGACGACCGTGCCCTGGGCGACGGCGGTGGCCACGGCGGATTCGAGGTCCGGGTCGTTCCGGTAGACGGGGGTGGTCACGACGACGACGTCGGCGTTCTGCTGTACGGCGGTGAGGATGCCGCGGGTCAGGGTGCCGGGACTGGGCTCGGACCCGGCCGGGTCGTCGGGCATGACCCGGATCGGCAGGATCTCCGCGCCCGGGGCGAGGCCGGCCGCGTCACTGTCGCCACCGTTGCGGGAACCGCTGATCACGCCCGCCACCTGGGTGCCGATGCCGGTGCAGTCCTGGTCGGCGGTGCCCGCGTTGTCGGCGGTGTCGTCACCGGCGAGAACCCGGCCGGCGAGTTGCGGCTGTCCACGGTCGACCCCGGTGGACAGCACCGCGACCCGGGCGCCGTCACCGGCCTCGAGTGCGCCGATCGCGTCGGCCTGGAGCATCGCGCGAGCCCACGAGCCGTTGACCCGGTCCTCCCCCGGCTGCGCGCAGTTCTGCCCCGGCACCCCGAGCGCGAAGCCGGAAGCCGCAACGGACGCGAAGCCGGTCGCCGCAACGGACGCGAAGCCGGAAGCCGCAACGGCCCGGGAGGCCGGAACGGACGCGGAGTAGGCCCGCTCTGACGCGAGGCGGTCCGGAACGGACCCGGAGGCGGGTGTGGGGAGGGCGGCGGCCAGGGTCGCGGCCGCGGAGAACGTCACGATGATCGACAGAAGTGGCGCGGGCGGCCCCGTGGTTCCCATGACGCACATCCTCCGCTTCCCGGATGTCCATTGTCTGCCCGGTGAGCGGCCTTTCCCCGCCGATTCTTTGATCAACGGGAGGCGATCGGTGCGGTATTCACCGGCACGCTCGTGCACCTTCTGAAATTCGGCCGGAATCGTCATTTCCGGCTCCGGTGATCGACATTGATCGGCCGCCGGGCGGGTCCGGCGGCCGATCCGTGGCATGTCGTCGATTCGTCACATGTTGGAGGCGATCTGCGCGTCGACCTGCTGCATACGCTCGGCCGAGCTGCCCAGCCGCACGCCGACGCCGGCCAGCGCCTGCTTGATCTCGGTGGCGCCCTGGTTCCACTTCTGCCGGGCGTCGTCGCACGCCGTGCCGGCGGCACCGGTCCAGTCCTGGGCGAAGAGCTGCGTGAACGCCGTGTACAGGTCGTTGAGCTGCTGGTCCATCTGGTTCTGGAAGCTGTTGATGGAGGATGAGACGTCAGCGATCTGGCCGAAGTTGTAGGTGATGTTCATGGTTGTTCTCCCCGATTCCGGATTCAGCCGCGGAGGGCGTTGAGGACGGCGCTGTCGCCACCGGCGGCGGCACCACGGATGGACTGGGCGGCCTCGTCGTCGTTGACGCCGTACGTCTGCGAGGCGGCCGACATCTTGCCGCCGAGCTCGTCCAGCGCCTGCATGATCTTCGTGAGACCGTCGTTGAGCTGCGCCGAGACGTCCTGGAGGGCGTTGTTCGCGGTTCCGGCGAAGGCGCCGCCGCTGAGTCCCTGGATCTGGCCGAGCAGCTGGTTCATGCCACGCGAGATGTTCTGGCCGGTGTCGGAGCACCGGGTCGCCATAGCGGTGAGCTGTTCCTGAGTGGCATGGACCTGACCCATGCCCGGAGTTGTCGCCACGATTTCTCCCCTGCGAATCTCGTGTCCGGCGTACTCGGTTCGGTCCGCCAGTGGGTTATGCCTCTCCGTACGCCGTCCGCCCGTACTCGGTTCGAAGCTTTTTCAAAAGAATCTCGTCGAACCTGATCCGGGCCGCGGGCGTACTCTTCTGCGTCACCCGCTCACCGCGATCGACAATTCTTTGATCAATTGCGGTGGGGTATCACCGACTGCCTGGGGGAGGCGTGATGGCCGCAGACAATCCCTACGCGGAGCAGACCGCGAGGAACACCAACGCGCCGTGGCTGGGCGGGGGCCCGGCCGTGGACGTCGATCTCGACGGCCTCCGCGACTACGCGACCTCCCTGACGAACCAGCAGAGGGACATCGCGTCACGCGCCGAGTACCTTCGGCCGCTCGGTGAGATCCCCGGTCAGGCGTTCACCGGCGAGGTGCTGGGTGAGGCCGACGCGGTGCGCGCCCGGCTGGTGGCGAACGCCGGTGAGCTGACGGTCTATCTGCAGAAGCTGGCCGAGTCGGTGGGCAACATCGGCAGCGCGGCCCGGACGGTCGCCGACAGCTACGGCTCCGGCGACGCGATCTCCGCGGCGTCGCTCAACGACGTTCTCTTCGCGTACGGGGACAAGTCCGTACCGCGTCCGGAAGGTCTTCCCGCGGGTGTGGGCCCGACGTTCTGGGAGCAGCAGTCGGCGTTCAGCACCGCGGTGCCGGCCGCGGACAGCAGCGCCTGGCGGACGACGTCGAACACGCCGATCTCGGCCCATCAGACGCTGGAGACGGCGGCCGGGCCGAACGGGGAGCGCCGTGAGGTGCTGACGTTCACGCCGCCGGGCGGGGCGACGACGGTCACGACGACGGTGTTCGGCAGCAACGGGGAGACGGTCTCGTCGGTGACGACGCGCACGGCGACCCGGTTCGCCGGCGGTACCGAGATCACCGTCCAGGAGACCTACGGCGCGGACGGCAGGCAGACCGCGACGACCGAGACGCGGACCGAGTTCGACGGTGACCGGGTGACCGGCCGCAGCACCGAGGTACGGGACGCGGCCGGCGAGACCGTGCAGCGGACGGTCGAGAACACCGACCCGGCGACCCGGGAGCAGGTTCAGGTGGTCTCGGAACGTGACGAGAAGGGCGACCTCGTGGAGAAGAACCGGATCGTGACGGGTATCGCCACCGGTGGTGGCGTGCCGACGGTGAGCGGCTGATCCGATGGCCGACCACTACGGCGCGAGCGCGAATCCGAACTACGGGTACAGCCCGTACAGCGGGCAGACGCACTACGGCAGCTACCCGCCTTCGACGCTGCCGTACACGGCGCCGCCGGGACCGGGCAACCCGACGACTATCGAGCAGGTCTCCCGGCGGATCGCGAACATGCATCCGGAGGAGATGGCCACCCTGGCCGACCAGTGGCAGAACGCGTGGGCGTTCCTGGCCGACGTACGCGCCTTCCTGATCAAGCAGAGCGACGTGCTGCGTGACGAGGCCTGGCAGTCGCCGGCCGCCCGGGACGCGTTCCTGATGAAGGGTCCGGGCGAGACACTCGCGTATCTGGACGTGTGGATGGACGCGGCCCAGCAGAACGTGACGGCTCTCCGGCATCTGGTCAACGTCTCCAGCGAGGCCCGGTACGCGATGGCGCGGCTGGAGATCGACTACGCGCGGGAGTTGAAGGAGGCGGCGAATCTCGACTTCGGCGAGCACCTGCAGGCGTGGCTGACCGAGGCGCAGGGCTGGGACGCCGCGGCCGAGGAGTACATCTCCGAGCAGCAGACGGAGATCCGGCGGCGGTTCCAGCTGGAGGCGCAGCGGCTGGCCCAGCACTACGGCGACCAGTTCTTCGACTACATCGCCGTGCTGTCCAACGGGGTCGGCCCGCCGGTGCAGCCGCTGAACGCGGTGCTCAACCAGCCGGCCGCGGTTCCGCCGGGTCTGGGCGGGCCGGGCGGGATCGGCGGCCCCGGACAGCTCGCGCCGCCACTGCCGGTGCTGCCGGCCGGTAACCCGCCGCCCGCCGCGGAACTGCCGGGAGCGTTGCCGCCGGGACAGAACCAGCCGCCGGGACTGCTGCCGCCGGGCGTGCAACTTCCCGCCCCGGTGCAGCCGGGTGTCGTACCGCCGGGAGCACTGCCGCCCGGTGTGACGCCTCCCGGGACCCTGCCGCCGGGCGCCGGTCTGCCGCAGCCGGGTGGGGCTCTGCCGCCCGGAACCCTGCCACCCGGAGCCCTGCCGCCCGCGGTGTTCCCGCCCGGAACCCTGCCGCCGGGCGCGCTGCCGGGACAGCCGCTGCCGGTTCCGGGCACCGGTGTCCCGGGGACGGGCGGTCCCGTCGTGATTCCGCCCGGCACCGTGCGCCCGGGCGTCCCGCCGCAGGTCAACCGGCCCGGCGGGCCGGTCGTGGCGGTTCCGCCGAACCTGCCGGGACGGACGATCCGGCGGCCTGCCGGACCGGTCACACCGGTGGTGCCGCCGGGCGGCCGGGAGATCCGGCGCACCGGGCCGGTGGTCGTCCCGCCGCAGACCGGGCGTCCCGGCGAGCGGCAGCGGCCGACCCGCACCACGCCGGGCGTCACGCCGCCGCCGCCGGACGGCCGTCCCGGGCGCGGTACACCGGGCATCTTCGTTCCGCCGCCCGCCGCCGGCCGGCCCGGCGAGCGGCGCGGCACCCGGCCGGGTACGCCGCCCGTACCGCCGCAGACGCAGACCGGCCGTCCCGCCCGTAACGCGTCCGGGGTGACGCCGCCACCGCCGGTGGGGCGATCCGGTGACCGCCGTAGTTCCCGGCCGGGCGGGACGACACCGGTTCCGCAGACGCCGGGACGGTCGGACACGTTCGGCCGGCCGCCGTCGCCGGCTGCTCCGCCCGTACTGAAGAATCCGGTGGAGGATCGCGGAGCCCGGCCCGGAAGCGCCGCCGAGGTCCGGACCCCGCCCGCCGCGCAGCGGCCCGGTGGCACCGCGCCGCCGGTGCTGAACCGGCCCGTCTCGCCCGCCGCTCCCCCGCCCTACCGCCCGCCGCGCCGGCAGCCCGGATCGGCGGCCTGGTCGGACCTGTTCGGTGCGGAGGAGGCTCGCCGTCGTGCCGGGAACGGTGTCATCGACGCGCCGGAGCGGGCCCGCCCGGACGGTGGGCCGTGGGGTCTGCGCAGCCGGGCGGCGACCCGGCCGGACGGCGCCGCGGAGCCGAACAAGCCCGGCACGGTCGCGCCGGAACTGGGAAAACGACGAGGCGGCGGGGAACCGGTCCCGGTTCGCCAGACCGACGACCTCATCACCGACGATCAGGCATTCGGCGTACGGACACCCGGCGGCGGTGTCGTCGCGGGGCGTGGTGACGAGCCGCCGGAACAGGACATCGGCCGCGCGTTACGGGGCAGGTGAGCGGGGCACTCCCACCACGATCGAGCCGGCCAGCCGGTCGTGCAGGCCACGGCCCTCGCTGTTCAGGATGATCGCCGGGACGAACAGCCCGAGCAGCACGGCCCGGAGCAGCCCGCGGCCCAGGCCGATGACGCCACCGTCCGGATAGGAGGCGCAGCGCACCCGGAACAGCCGCATGCCCGGCGTCTGCCCGAACAGCCCGAGGAAGAAGGTGTTGGCGAGGACCAGCACCGCGACCGCCGGCCAGGCCTTCTCGTTCGGGCTGGCGTAGAGACTCGCGATCAGGACACAGAGCACCCAGTCGATGACCAGTGCGCCGAGCCGCGGGCCGAGCCCGGCAGGCTCGTTCAAAGCAACCACGGTCGCCGAGCGTACGCGATATGGTCCGATGGATCGGCTCGCGCTGTCGCCGTGCCTGCTCCCAGCAGTACGTAACACGGCGGAAACAATAGGGATACGCCGGGGCAACTCCGGACCCATAACGTCGCGACCAGCCTTGCCAGGTGGCGGCCTCATGCCGCCCGGTATCGGAAAACTGTGCCAGGAGGACGTGTGTTCGCCAATCCCGAGGAACTCCTGCGATACCTCAAAGACGAGGACGTCAAGTTCGTCGACGTACGTTTCTGTGACCTCCCGGGTGTGATGCAGCACTTCAACATCCCGGTCGAGTCGTTCGACGACAGTGTGGTGACCGACGGCCTCGCCTTCGACGGATCCTCGATCCGCGGGTTCCAGGCCATCCACGAATCCGACATGATGCTGCTCCCGGACGTCGCAACCGCGTTCGTGGACCCGTTCCGCATCCAGAAGACCCTCGCGCTCAACTTCTTCATCCACGACCCGTTCACCCGCGAGGCGTACTCGCGTGACCCGCGGAACGTGGCGAAGAAGGCCGAGGCCTACCTGGCCGCCAGCGGCATCGCCGACACCGCCTACTTCGGTGCCGAGGCCGAGTTCTACATCTTCGACTCGATCCGCCACGAGACCTCCGCGCACCAGTCGTTCTACTACATCGACTCGATCGAGGGCGCCTGGAACTCCGGCCGCGAGGAGGAGGGCGGCAACAAGGGCTTCAAGACCGCCTACAAGGGTGGCTACTTCCCGGTCTCCCCGGTCGACCACTACAGCGACCTGCGTGACGCCATGGTGCGCCGCCTGATCGACACCGGCTTCACCGTCGAGCGCTCGCACCACGAGGTCGGCACCGCCGGCCAGGCCGAGATCAACTACAAGTTCTCGACGCTGCTGCACGCCGGCGACCAGATGCAGCTGTTCAAGTACATCATCAAGAACACCGCCTGGGAGCACCGCAAGACGGCGACGTTCATGCCCAAGCCGCTCTTCGGCGACAACGGCTCCGGCATGCACACCCACCAGAGCCTGTGGCTGAACGGCGAGCCGCTGTTCTACGACGAGACCGGCTACGCCGGCCTGTCCGACATGGCCCGCTGGTACATCGGCGGCCTGCTGCACCACGCGCCGTCGCTGCTCGCGTTCACCAACCCGACCGTCAACTCGTACCGGCGTCTCGTGCCGGGCTACGAGGCCCCGGTCAACCTGGTGTACTCGCAGCGCAACCGCTCGGCCTGCACCCGTATCCCGGTGACCGGCAGCAACCCGAAGGCCAAGCGCATCGAGTTCCGCGTCCCGGACCCGTCGTCGAACCCGTACCTGGCGTTCTCGGCGCAGATGATGGCCGGCCTCGACGGCATCAAGAACAAGATCGAGCCGCCGGCTCCGATCGACAAGGACCTCTACGACCTCCCGCCGGAGGAGTGGGGCGACGTCAAGCAGGTGCCGGGCTCGCTCGACGCCGTGCTCAACTCGCTCGAGGCCGACCACGACTTCCTCACCGCCGGCGGCGTCTTCACCCCCGACCTGATCTCCACCTGGATCGACTACAAGCGAACCAACGAGATCGACCCGGTCCGGCTCCGCCCGACCCCGCACGAGTTCGAGATGTACTACAACGTCTGATCCTGAGCACGACTCGGGCACAGCCTGAGGAACGGCGGTCATGCTCGGCTCCCAGCCGGCATGGCCGCCGTTTCGCGTGCACCGTCGATCAGCCCGCTGGACGGACGCGGCCCACCGGACCGGACTCAGACCGCCCCGGTCTCCTCGAACGTCCACAGCTGTTGCCGGTCACCCTCCTCGGCGACGGCCGACTCCACTGCGCTGCCGTCGGCTGCCGCCTCGATCACCGTGCTCGTTCCCTGGTTGTAGAGATTGAAGGTCGCGAGCGCGCCTTCCTGGCCGACTCGCGAGAGGCCCCACTTCTGGCTCGGGACTCCGGTGTAGGGACGCTGCACGGTGCTCGAGGCGGCAAGGTCGAGAACCAGGCCGCTGTGCCGGGCGACGAGCTTGTACTGCCAGTTCGCCGCGCACACGGCTCGCCACTGCTCGTTCGTGCCGCCGGCGTAGGCCCACTGGATGATCGGGGCGCCGCTCGCCCTGGACTTGCGCGCCACATTGAGCGACTTCCCGGTCCCGACATTCGTGATCTTGTAGTAGACGTTCGGATTCGGTCCCCGCAGGCAGGTCGGCTCATCGCCGGGCGCGGCTGCGGCGGGTGGCGCGAGGACACCGACGGATACGGCGGCGGCCGAAGCGATGCAGAGCAGTCGGGCGCTGGCCCGCAGGGATCGGATCAGGAAGTTCATTCGTTCACCTCGATGGCGTCGCGGACAGGAGCGGTACGCCGGCGGCCTCCGGCAAGCCCAGAGCCTGGAGCCGTGAGCAGGTCCCCATGCCGGGCTGACACAACGGGACACCGCAAGGGTGTCGGAGGTGTCGGCCGCACAAATGTTAGCGCTCACTAGGCGCCCTCGAAAGCGGCCATCGCTTTCCGTAGCAAGAAGTTCACTTTGGGTGCGCTCCCATCGATCAAGCTGGTGAACGCCTTACGACCCATGAGCTGCACCGTAAGCCGCCAATGAACCAGAGTGGGAATGATGAATGTTAACGATAACTATTTCTTCGGCGGATCCGGCGCTGCGCTGGAAAGGTCGACCGCTGTGACAGCATCGGGTCGTGACGGGGAAGCGGGAGGTCCGCGAGCGCGCCGCGTGGATGCGTGGTTATCGGCGTGTGCTCGAGGCTCGCGACCGGCGATGCCCACCGGATCGACTGCGGGAGCTGGCCCGGGACGAGGTCCGGCCGGTACGGCTGTGGGCGGCGCGCAATCCGTCGACGCCGACCGATGCTCTGGATTTTCTGGCTCGCGACGCGGACGACAACGTTCGCTTCAACGTCTTGCTCAACCCGCATACGCCCGACTCGGCACTGCGGTGGCTGGCCGATCAGGAGGACGAGCGGTACGGCTCCCGGCACGCTCCGGACCGGCAGCGCATCCTTCATCATCCGGGCGCCTCGGTGGAACTGCGCGACGAGCTCGTGGCGGCGGGCTTCTGCGATTGCCCCGGCTGGTGCGCCCGGTTCAACCACTCGCACTTCGGTTCGTCGCCCAAGTTGACCTGACGTCCGTGACGTGGGTGCAGCCGCCGTTCGGGCTGGGGTACGACGTGGCGGCGGACGAACGGGCAGACCGTCAACACCTGATTCTGATCAGTGGTATGAGCGTTTGCCGAGCCGCTGGGCGGTTCGCCAGAAGTTCTCGGCCCGGCGGCTGGCTATCGCTATCGACGCTGTCGGATCGGACGGCAGGAAAGCGCTGATCGCCCGGCTCACCGGGCCGGCCAGCGGGTTCTCGCGGGTCGGGCCCCGGGCCGGGACGACCACGCCCAGGTAACCGCGGCGCAGGGTGCGCGGGGCGACGACGGTGAGGATGCGGCTCAGGTGGCCGCGCTGGGCGACGATCGCGACCGGCCGGTCGTCGCCGAAGTGGCCCTCGTGCTCGGCCCGCAGCAGGTTGGTGACGGTGTCGATCGAGCGGCGTTCGACGCGGATGACGGCCGGGTCGGCGCCGGCGGCCAGGAGCCAGTCGCGCATCAGGTCGGCTTCGGGTACGCCCCGGAATGTCTCGCCCGGTGCTTCCGGAGTGGTCCAGACGTCACCCTTGCCGTCGACCGGTGACTTGTAGCCGGCGCAGACGATCAGCCCGCGGCCGAGGTGACGGTGCAGGGTCAGAGCGATCCGGCAGCGGTCCTCGCCGCCGGGGTTGAGGCCCGCGCCGTCGGCGGAGCGGCCGTGCCCGGGCACCAGGACGTGCGCGACCTGGTCCAGGGTCAGGCCGGGCGTCCCCGACAGCACGTGAAGCTCCACAGAGATCATCCTGCCACTCCGGCCACGTGCCGACCCGCGCTCCGAACCGCAGGCGAGCCCAGCCAGGGCCGACGAGTCCAAGAGCCCGGCGGCGGCTGACGGGTCCACAGAGCCCGGCGGAACGCCGACGAGTCCGAGCTGACGAGTCCGCAGAGCCGGGCGGGGCCGACGGGGCGGGTTTGCGGGGGGCGGCAGAATCGACGCGTGGAGATCGGGGTGCTCGGGCCGGTGGAGGTCCGTGACGCGGACGGGACGCTGCTGCCGGTGGCCGGCGCGCGTCTGCGTACCCTCGTGGTCCTTCTCGCCCTGGACGCCGGCCGGGACGTGTCCGCGGACCGGTTGATCGACGGGGTGTGGGGTGACGCGCCGCCGGCCGCCGCGCCGAACGCCCTGCAGGCGCTGGTCTCGCGTCTGCGGCGGGCCGCGCCGGGCCTCGAGGTGATCGCGACCCCGGCCGGATACCGCCTGGTCATCGACCCGGACCGGGTGGACGCGCACCGGTTCTCCCGGCTGGCCGCGGGGGCACCGGCCGAGGCTCTGGCGCTGTGGCGTGGTGACCTGGACTTCCCGGAGCCGGCACGGGCCGAAGCGGTACGCCTGGAGACGCTGCGGCTGGCGGCGTCGCGCGCCCGGCTCGCCGCGGAGCCGGTGACCGTGGACGTGGTTCCGGAGCTGGAGGCGCTGGTGGCCGCGCATCCGCTCGACGAGGCGCTGACCGCGCTGCTGATCCGGGCGCTGTGGCGGGCCGGGAACCGGGCGAGGGCGCTCGAGGTCTTCGACGGCATCCGGCGCCGGCTCGCCGGCCAGCTGGGGGTGGATCCGTCGGCCGAGCTGGCCGGGCTGCATCTGGAGCTGCTGCGTGCCGACGGCTCGGAGAACAATCTGCCGGCCGAGGTGAGCAGTTTCGTCGGCCGGGACGCCGACGTCCGTGCGGTGCGCGCCCTGGTCGGCGCGCATCGGCTGGTCACCCTGACCGGGCCGGGCGGCAGCGGCAAGACGAGGCTGTCGGTCGAGGCCGGCGGTTCGGTTCCGGGTGCGGTGTGGCGGGTGGAGCTGGCTCCGGTACGCGACCCGGCGGAACTGCCGCAGGCGGTGCTGACCGCCTTGCGCGTACGGGATCACGCGCCTCTGGCGCGGCCCGGCGGCCGGGGACCGGCGGCCGGCGCGCAGACCCCGCTCGATCGGCTGCGGGAGGCGGTCGCGAAGCGGGAGATGCTGCTGATCCTGGACAACTGCGAGCACGTCATCGAGGCCGCCGCCGGGCTCGCCGGGGAGCTGCTGCGGGCGGCGCCCGGGTTGCGGTTGCTGGTGACCAGCCGGGAGCCGCTCGGCATCACCGGTGAGCGGCTGTTCCCGGTGGAGCCGCTGGCGCTGCCGCCGGTGGGGGCGGATCCGGGAACGGCCGCCGGTGCCCCGGCGGTGCGGCTGCTGCTGGACCGGGCGTCCGGGCTCACCCTGACCGCGGCGAACGTCATCCCGGTGGTGCGGATCTGCCGTGCCCTGGACGGCATACCGCTGGCGATCGAGCTGGCCGCGGCCCGGCTGCGGACGCTGCCCGCGGCGGTTCTCGCCGACCGGCTGGCCGACCGGTTCCGGCTGCTGACCGGTGGAAGCCGGACGGCACTGCCCCGGCATCGCACGCTGCGGGCGGTGGTCGACTGGAGCTGGGACCTGCTGTCCGAACCGGAGCGACGGGTGTGGCGGCTGCTGGCGACCCTGCCCGGTGGCGCCGATGTGCCCGCGATCGAGCGCATCTGCGGACCGGACCTGGATCCGCCGGCCGCCCTGGTGGACAAGTCGCTGCTGATGCTGGGCCCGGACGGGCGGTACCGGATGCTGGAGACGATCCGGGAGTACGGCCTGGAGCGCCTGGCCGAGGCCGGTGAGACCGACGAGGCGCGCCGGGCGGTCGCCGCGTATCTGCTGGCTGTCGCCCGGGAGGCCGGCCCGCATCTGCGCGCCGCCGATCAGCTGGTGTGGTTGCGGCGGCTGGACGACGAACACGACAACCTGCACTCGTCGGTACGGGCCGCGATCGAGACCGGCGACAAGGGGACGGCGGTGGCGCTCGGTGCCGCCCTCGGCTGGTACTGGTGGTTGCGCGGGCACCGTTTGGAGGGCACCGCCCTGTACCGGCAGATGCTGGCCATGCCGGGTGAGGCGGACCGTTCCGAGACGGCGCTGGCGCAGGCGTACATGGCGCTCAACGGGTTCGAGGGCCTGATGAGCCTGCCGGAGATCCGGGAGTCGCTGCGCCGGGCCGACGAGCTGGCCGATTCCGATCGTGCCGCGCATCCGGTGCTGCGTCTGCTGCCGACCCTGGTGACGCTCTCGTCCGGGGATCGCGGCGCGGACGGTTTCGGCGAGGCCGGCAGTCTGCTCGACGATCCGGACCCGTGGTTGCGTGCCGTGGCGCGGATGTTCATCGAGCAGATCCGGATCAACTTCGGGGAGCAGACCGGTGACGCGGAGGACGGGTTGCTGGTGGCCCTGGACGGGTTCCGGGCGGTGGGCGAGCGCTGGGGCATCGGTATGACGCTCACCGCGCTCGCCGACCTCGCGGCCGCGCGGGGCGACTACGCGGTGGCGATCGGGTGGCAGCGGGAGGCGCTGGCGCTGGCCGAGGAGGTCGGCACCCGGGAGGAGCTGCCGCAGCTGACCGTCAAGCTGGCGCATCAGCTGTGGCTGGCCGGTGAGGCGGAGGACGCCCGCATGCTGCTCACCCAGGCCGAGGGGTACGCCCGCGAGCCCGGCAACACCGAGATGCTGGCCGCCGTCCGGCACGGGCAGGCCACGTTCGCCCTGGCCGACGACCGTCCGGAGGAGGCGCGGCGGCTCGCCTCCGAAACCCTTCGCCTGATCGGCCACGCCACGGTCGCGCCGCAGTTCCGGGCTCTGGCCCACAGCACCGCGGGCCGGGCGGAGGCCGCGACCGGGAATCTGGTGCGGGCCGGCGAGCTGCACGGGGAGGCGGTGCGGATCGCGGCCGGAGCCAAGGATTCGCCGGTGGTCGCCGCAGTGCTTGCCGCGACGGCGGATCTGGCGATCCGGCAGGGCGATCCGGTGCGGGCCGCGTTTCTTCTGGGAGCCGCCGATGCGGTACGCGGCGCGCGAGACCGTTCCGACGTGGACGCGGAGCGGACCGCCCGCGAAGCCCGCGCCGCGCTCGGCGACGCGGGCTTCGACACGGCGTACCGGGAGGGCGGCACGGTGACCACGGCGACGGCGACGGCCGCCGCCGGATGGCGGCCCGGTTCAGACCCGGCGGCGGAAGGCCCGCACCGAGAGCGGGGCGAAGACCACGAGCAGGCCGGCCGCCCAGGCCAGTGACCAGGTGACCGGTCCGGCCACGGGTCCACCGCTGAGCAGGCCACGCACCGCGTCGGCCACCACGGTGGTCGGGTTGACCTCGGCGAACGCCTGGAGCCAGCCGGGCATGGTGGCCGGGTCGACGAAGGCGCCGCTGGCCATGGTGATCGGGAAGAACAACACGAACCCGAAGATCTGCACCTTCTCCGGTGCGCTCGCCAGCATCGCCACCAGCACCGACACCCAGGACAGGGCGACCGCGAAGACGAGCAGCAGGGTGATCGCGGCGAGCGTCGCGAGTGCGCCGGTCTCGATCCGGAAGCCGAGCGCCATGCCGATCACCAGGAGCAGGCCGATCGCCCACGCCTGCTTGATCACGTCGGCCAGGATCCGGCCGGCGAGCGGGGCGGACCGGGCGATCGGCAGCGACCGCAGCCGGTCGAAGACGCCCTTGGTGATGTCGGTGTTGAGGCCGATCCCGGTGTTCATCGTCGCGAAGATCAGGTTCTGGACGATGATGCCGGGCAGGGCGAAGGTCAGGTACTCCGCGGGGCTGTCGGCCAGCGCACCGCCGAAGACGTAGGTGAAGAGCAGCAGGAACATGACCGGCTGGACGCTGAAGTCGATCAGCTCGAACGGGTTGTGCTTGATCTGCACCAGGGTCCGCCAGGCCAGGGTGCCGGTGTTGCGCACGGCCGTCGTGCTCATGAGCGGGCTCCCGTCAGGCTCAGGAAGACCTCGTCGAGGCTGGGGCTGCGCAGGGCCAGTTCGGCCACGGCCAGCCCGTGCTCGTCGAGGTCACGGACGAGTTTCGCGAGCGCGCCCGGATCACTGACCGGCGCCCGGACGACGTCGCCGGACACGTCGACCGGCCCGGCCGCGACCCGGCCCAACGCTTCCCGGATCAGGGCCGTCTCACCGGCGTCGGCCGGGCGTACGGACACGGTCTGGGCGCCGACCCGCGACTTGAGGGCGGCGGGGGTACCAGTAGCGATGACCCGGCCGTGGTCGATCACCACGATGGCGTCGGCCAGCTGGTCGGCCTCGTCGAGGTACTGGGTGGTGAGCAGCACGGTGACGCCGTCGGCGACCAGGCCGCGGACGATGTCCCACACCTCGTTGCGGCTGCGCGGGTCCAGGCCGGTGGTGGGTTCGTCGAGGTAGAGCAGGCGCGGGCGGCCGACCAGGCCGGCGGCCAGGTCGAGGCGGCGGCGCATGCCACCGGAGTACTTCCCGGCAGCCCGGCCGGCTGCCTCGGTCAGCTCGAACCGGTCCAGCAGTTCCGCGGCCCTGGCCCGGGCGGCGCCGCGGGTGAGGCCGAGCAGCCGTCCGATCATGAGCAGGTTCTCGGTGCCGGTCAGGGTCTCGTCGACGGAGGCGTACTGACCGGTGAGCCCGATCAGCCCGCGGACCTCGTGCGGTTGCCCGGCGAGGTCGTGGCCGCCGACGACGGCATGCCCGGCGTCCGGGCGGATCAGGGTGGCGAGGATCCGTACGGCGGTGGTCTTGCCCGCACCGTTCGGGCCGAGGAGTCCGAGCACCGTGCCGGTGGGCACGGTCAGGTCGACGCCGTCCAGGGCGGTGGTGTCGCCGAAGCGTTTGACCAGCCCTTCGGCGACGATCGCGTTCGTGTTGTCCATGCCGGACACGGTGCCCGGAGGTGCTGACACGGCCCTGATACGACGATCGGGGCCGTGTCAGCGTGCGTCAGAGCAGGCGGCCCAGGTCGAGGAGGACCGTCTCACCGGTGCTGTCGTCGAGGCCGTCGTTGTCGGTGACCGCGTAGGTGCGGCCGTTGCCGGCCACCACGAGGCCCTCGACCTTGTCCTGCACCCAGCCGCCGTCCGCCGCGAGCAGCGGCAGCAGGTCCTTGACCAGCTTCTTCGTCACGGTCGGGGTGCCGGTCCAGGTGGCCGGTACGTCGAACGTGTAGATCCGCTTGATCGCCGCGAGGGTGCCGCGCTGGTTGTCGCGCTCGATCACGGCGAACGTGTTCGCGTCGACGGCGACCAGCTCGGACAGTCCCACCCAGCCGGTGGGCGCGATGTCCAGCGGGTAGAGCAGCCACGACCAGGTCTTGCTGACCGTGTCGTAGCGGCCGATCCGGGCGGTGTTCGCCGGGTCGCCCTTGATCGGGCGCTGGACGGCCACCCAGACGCTTCCGCCGGTCTCGGCGATGCCCTCCAGGCCGTTGCTGGTGACCGCGGCTGCCACGTCGGCGGGCAGGGGGATCTCCTCCTGCACGCGGGCGCGCGCGTCGAGGCGTACCAGAGTGTTGGCGCCTTCGACGGCCAGCCAGTAACCGCCTGCCTTGCGCACCACCAGGCCCTCGGCGTCGTAGCCCACCGGAACTCCGTCCTTGGTCACCGTGACCGAGGAGTCGATCACGCCGTCGGTGGTGAGACCGAGGATCCGGGTCGGCGTGTAGACCGCGTCGGTGACGCTCGCCAGCCGGTCGCGACGGCCGGGAACCGCCGACAGTGCGGAGAGCGCGCCCCACGGGATGTCGTTGCGCGAGACGACCTGGTCGTTGCGGGGCGAGCCGAAGCCGTACACCTGGACGGAGCCGCGGATGCCGATCGACGGGTCCTCCTCCTCGGAGGAGACGACGAGCAGGTTCCGGGACGGGACCGCGACGACGCCCTCGGGAGCATTCGTGGTCGGCAGGAGCTGCTGGAAGCGCGGCTTGGCGGGGTTCGTCACGTCGTACACGGCGGTGAAGTTGCCGCGTTCGGAGTTGACGAACACGTAGGGGGTCCGGTTCAGGACCGCGAACGCGACGTTCTCGGCCTCGATGCCCTTGGCGTCGGAGCGCTTGTCGGGGTACTGGCCGTGGGCCGCGGCGATGTGCTCGAGGCTGTTGCCGGCGTCCCAGACGACCTTGCCGGTCCGCTTGCTGAAGACCGACCAGCCGCGGGAGCCGCCCTCGTAGTCGCCCTCGTTGGCGGTGGCGAACAGGTCGTCGGTGATCCAGGCGACGCCGTCGGGCTCCCGTTTGGCGGTGAGCGTGCCGTCGAGCGCGATGGTGTCGTCATCGAGGGTGTCGACGCCGGTGACGGTGACCGTGCCGGCGTCGATGGACCTGATCACACGGCCGGTCCTCAACGACACCACGGCCAGGTGGTTGTTCTCCTGGAGCGAGACGACAGCCTCGTCACGCGAGTTGATGCTGACGTACTCGGGCTCGGGATCGGTGGGAGCCACCTTGCTCAAACCGGACAGGTCGACCCGCGAGACCTTCCAGGTCCGGGTGTCGATCACGGCCAGCCACCCGGCCGGGGCCTGCGGGATCGCGCCGTCGTTGACGTCCTCGTCACGCTCGTTCTCGATGGCGACCGCGATGTAGCGGCCGCTCGGCGCGACGGCGACCGAGTCGGGCTGCCCGCCCAGGTCGATCTCCCGTTTCACCACGCGGGACGACGCGTCGATCACCACGAGCTTGCCGGACGGGTCGGTGAAGCCGGCTCGGGTGTTCACACCGGCGAGCAGCAGCCGGCCCAGGTGCGCCACCGAGGTGGGCTCGCCGCCGACCGCGAGGGTGCCGGCCGGCTTCGGCGCCGCCGGGTTGCTGATGTCCACGAACCCGAGGCGCTTGCCGGGGCTGTCGGTGTAGACGACCGTGCGGCCGTCCTCGGTGACGGTGGAGATCTCGGCCGCCGCGGTGTCGCCGATCGACGAGTTCAGGTAGGCCGGGAACGTGGCGAGCCGGCGGAAATCTTGCGAGCGGCCGTGCGCGGCCGCCGCGGTGGGCACGGCACCCACCGCGGCCACGGCCACGACGGAGACAACCGCCGAGGTGGTACGGCGTAGAGACATGCGCCCTGACTACGCGATGATCTTGTCCTTCTCGTGGACTTCGGACGAACGACGGGTGCCGACGGGTGTCCAGAACAGCAGAGCCAGGCCGAACCAGACATAAAGATTGCCGCCCAGCACGTGCAGCGGCGGCCGGGGCGCCTTCTCCCACAGCCACGTGACGTGCGAGGTCATCAGCACGTACGCGGACGCGCCCAGATAGAACCGCGGCCGGTCGGTGTCGAACATCGACAGGCACCGCACCAGCGCCGGGATGACCCACACCCAGTGGTGGATCCAGGTGACCGGACTGATCAGGCAGCTCAGGATGCCGGTGAGGGCCAGCCCGCCGAGCACGTCGTCCGGTGCCCTGGCCACCCGCCACGCCCAGGCGCCGAGGGTCAGCAGCACACACGCCACCCACACCTTCGACTCGATCGTGTCGATCGGCAGCCGGGCCAGCAGCCCGCGTTCGGACTGGTTGGACAGGTAGTGCAGCAGGCCGACCCGGTTGGTGTCCCAGAGCGCCGACGTCCAGAACTCGCGGGACTCGTCCGGGAAGATCGCGCCGGCCAGCAGGGTGACGCCGGTGGCCGTGCCGATCGCGGTGCCGGCGGCCCGCCAGCGCCGGGTCACCAGCAGGTAGATGATGAAGACGCCCGGCGTCAGCTTGATCGCGGTGGCCAGGCCGATGCCGATACCGGCCCACCGGCGGCCCTTGGCGAGACCCAGCAGCATGTCGCCGGCCACCAGGGTCAGCAGCAGCGTGTTGACCTGACCGAAGCTGATCGTCTCGCGGACCGGCTCGAAGGACAGCGCCAGGCACCAGAAGATCAGGAACGTGAAGGCGACCGGCCAGCCCCGGCTCCGGATCAGCGGCCCGGTCATCCACCAGACCAGGAGTCCCGTGGTGATCACCGTCCCGATCGACGCCAGGATCATCACCATCAGCACGGGCAGGGCCGCCATCGGCGACATCACCAGACCGGCGAAGGGCGGGTAGGTGAAGCCGTACGGCGTACCCGGGCGCAGGAAGTCGTAGACCATGCCGCCGTCCCGGAACCAGTACACGATCGCCCCGTGATAGACCCGGGAGTCGAAGTACGAGTTACGGAACACCGCGAGAACGATCAGGCCCACCGTGATCGACAGCAAGCCGCCGACTATCGCTTTTCGCTTCATACAGCACTTTCCACGCTAGACAACCAACGAGCACGGTCACGACGATCGCGCCCTGCGCCTTCGTCGCCAGAGCCAGGTTGTACCCGTCGGGCAAACAGAGGACTCCGGCGACCGCGCAGGGGGCGGCCAGCCACCGGGTGTCCCGGGGCAGGGTGACCGCCAGGACGGTCAGCGGCCACAGGGCGTACCAGGGATGGAAGACCGGGGCCAGCAGCACGGTCGCGGCCAGGGCGAGGCCGGCGTGCAGCACCGGATCCCGGTCACGGGCGCGCAGCCACAGCGCCACCAGCACCGCCGCCAGGACGACCATCCCGACGATCCGGGCGCCGGTCACCGCACCCGGCACCCCGAACAGTTCCAGCGTCATCCCGACCGCCGTCGGCGGGGCCGTCCACTGCACCGACAGCCCGCTGCCGGACAGGCCCGCCACCCAGCCCAGCCCCAGGCCGGTGCCGGACGAGACGGCGGCGAGCGCGGCCACCGCTCCCCCGGCCAGCACCGCCTTGCGGGCGAGCCCCGGGAACAGCAGCGCCGCGAACGGCAGCACCACCACGGCGGTCGCCTTCACTCCGACGGCCAGGCCCAGCAGTACGCCGGCGAGCAGCGCCCGGATCGGCACCGCCACTCCGCCGGACACCGCCGCTCGGCTGGACACCGCCGCCAGCAGTCCACCGGCCAGCAGCGCGATCATCACGGCCTCGTTGTGTGCGCCCGAGATCAGATGGATCGGCACCAGCGGACAGGCCAGGACCAGCCACACCGCGCGCTCCGGCGGGACACCGGTGTGCCGCGCGAGCCGCACCAGGCACCAGCCGAGCGCCACCACCCCCAGCACGGCGATCCCCCGCAGCAGTGCGAAAGTCCCGGTCAGGGAACCGCCCAGCTTTGCCGCGGCCGCCGCCATCGCCAGGAACACCGGGCCGTAGGGGGCCGGGGAGGAACGCCAGGTCGGCGCCACAGCGTCGGTCCAGGGACAACCCAGAAGACCGACACCACCGGCGTACGGGTCGAGCCCGGCCGCCAGCTGCCAGCCCTGACAGGCGTACGAGTAGACGTCATAACTGCCGAGCGGCAGGAACGGCAGCAGGGGCAGCGCCCACAGCCCGGCCGTCACGAGCGCGTGGCGCAGCGACGGAACCGCCCGCCGCCCCGCCCACCACGCACCGGTCAGCAGCAGCGTGCCGGCCAGCCAGCAGAGCGGCAGCAACACACCGTCACGTCCGGCGAGGATCGTCCGCGGCGTCACCGTCGGTTCCCACGGGCTGCTCGCCCCACCCAGCCACGCCGCCCCGGCCAGCAGCAGACTGCCTGCCAGCCCCGTGCAGCGGACGGCGATCGGACGGGGCATGCCGCAGACCCTACCGTGACAGGCTGCTACCACCGTCGTACCGGTAGGGTCGGCGGGATGTGGGCCCCGCGACGGCTGGAGTGGAGCACCGCGCTTGTCGCGACCGCGCTCGGCGCGGGCTATCTGATGCTCCCGCCGATGGGCTCGGACCTGGCCGCCCAGGTCGCGCGGGCCGGGTTCTTCGCGACACACGGGACGGTCCCGGTCGATCTCCGCTGGTACGCCGGGGTCGAACAGTTCGGCTACAGCCTGGTGTCACCGACGGTGATGGCACTGCTCGGGGTACGGGTCACCGGGGTGCTGACCCTGGTCGCCGGGCCGGTGCTGCTGGCCGTGCTGCTGCGGCGTACCGGGGCCGTCCGGCCGGTGCCCGGCGCACTCCTGGGTGTCGCCGCCTTCGCCGGGAACCTGATCAGCGGGCGCGTGACGTACGGCCTCGGGATCTGTTTCGGACTGGCGGCCCTGATCGCGCTGACTCTGCCGGGACGCCGCGTCCGCGTCACGCTCGCCGTCATTCTCGCGCTGCTCTGCGCCGCGACAAGCCCGGTGGCGGGCCTGTTCCTGGGCCTGGCCGGAGTGGCCCTGGCCCTAACTCCCCCCGCTGCACACCACCGCTGTCTCAGCACCCCCGAAACAACGGCCAGCGCCAGCCACCGAAACCCAGCTCCACACCACCGCTGTCTCAGCGGCGCTGAGACAGCGGTGAGCGCCGGCCGGGGGACCTGGCGCGGTGCGGGTTTGCTGGTGGCGGTGGCGGCTGCGGTGCCGCTGGCGATCACTGCGCTGCTGTTCGGGGACGGCGGGTGGATGAACATCAGCCGCACCGACACCGTGCACGCGGTGGTGACCGGGCTGGTGGTGGCGCTGTTCGTGCCGGTGCCCGCGGTTCGGATCGGGGCGGTGCTGTCGTCAGCCGGGGTGCTGGTCGCCGCGTTGATCCACACGCCGGTGGGCCTCAACGCGACCCGGCTCGCGGTGATGTTCGCGCTGCCGGTGCTGGCCGCTTGCGCGGTGATGCCGGGCCGCGCCCGGACACCCTGGTGGGGCGTGGCCGTGGTGCTGGCCGTGATCGCCTGGTGGCAGCCACCGGTGGTGGTGAACGACGTGCGGGACATCGGCAACCCGTCGGCCGATCCGGCCTACTTCCGCCCGCTGCTGGACCGGCTGGCTGCCGAGACGCTGACCGGGCGGGTGGAGATCCCGCCGACGCGGTCCTACTGGGAGGCCGCCTCGATGGCGGAGGTCCCGCTGGCCCGGGGCTGGCTGCGGCAGGCCGACATACACCGCAACCCGCTGTTCTTCACCACCGTGCCGGGCGCGGCCGGGACCGGGGTAGAACTGACCGCGGACAGCTACCGGGCGTGGCTCGACCAGGAGGCCGTCCAGTTCGTGGCGGTACCCGGCACCGAACTCGCGTGGCCGGGCCGGCAGGAGGCCGCATTGGTGACGGGCGGGTTGCCGTACCTCAGTCTGATCTGGACCGGACCGCACTGGCGCCTCTATGCGGTGGCGTCGCCGCGGCCGATCGTCGCCGCCCCGGCCACGCTGGTCCGGCAGGACGCCGCGTCGCTCGTGCTGGACGCGCCGGCGGCCGGGGAGATCGGCGTGCGGGTACGTCATCATCGCTGGCTGACCGCCTCGGGCGGAGCGACCGTGACCGCCGACGGCGACTGGACCCGGCTCCGGGTGCCCGCCGCCGGCCGGTACACCCTGACCAGCAGCCTGTTCTAGGTGTACCTGGTCCGAGCCTCGGAGCAGAGCGGAGTGGGGCGACGCTCAGCTGTCGCGCGAGCGGCGGGCCTCGCGCTCGGCACGTTTGCGCTCACGCTGCTCCCGGGTGTATCGCCTCCGGTTCTCCAGGTCGCGTTTCCACTGCTCACGGGCGAACTGGTCAGCACCGTGCACGGCGCCCTTGGTCTGCGCCGGACCGATCATGGACCGGAAGAACCAGTCGTCGAAGGTGCGGTGGAACCAGGCCTTGAACCTCGACACGACGCCTCCCGGGTACCGTTGGTGTACCAACCATTTGTACACCAACGATTGGTACGCTGACCACCGATGAGTGATCCGGTCGAAGACCCCCTGGCCCTGGAGCAGCAGGTCTGCTTCGCGTTGTCGGTGGCCGCCCGCGGTGTCGTGGCGATCTACCGGCCCCTGCTCGAGCCGATGGGCCTGACGCATCCGCAATATCTGGTGATGCTCGCCCTCTGGCAGCACGCCCCGCTCTCCGTACGCCGCCTCAGTGAACTGCTGCAGCTCGACCCGGGCACCCTCTCCCCGCTGCTCAAACGCCTCGAGACGATCGGGTACGTCCGCCGCGAACGGGACCCGGCCGACGAACGCAGCCTCGCCCTCACCCTGACCGGGCGCGGCCGGGCCCTCCGCGCCGAAGCCGAGAAGATCCCGCCCGCCGTGGTCGAGCGGCTCGGCATGCCGATCGAGGAGCTCCGCCGGGTGCACGAGGCACTGTCCCGGGTGATCGCCGCCGCCAACGGCTGACACGGGCAGGTGAACCTCCGCGGCATCCATCCGCCGGCTTCGTTGAGCACGGTGGGAGGACGAGTCGGATGTGGATCTGCGTCAACTGCGGTGAACGCAACATCGGAATGCCCGACGACTGTACGGTGTGCGAGCGGCCACGCCGCGCGTCGCGAGCCGCGGAGATCTGGAAACCCGAGCCGGCCGCGCCGCTCTGGATACCGGAGCCGGCCGAGCCGGAACCGCTGTCCCGGAGCCGGGTGCTGCCGGCCCTGCCGATCGTCGTCCTGATCGGCGCGCTGGCCACCGCGGCGGTGATCGGCGGTCCGCGTCTGATGGGCGCCCCGCGGCAACCGGCGGCCCCCGTCACCGCGGACCCGGTGGCGGCACCCTCGGACCCGAGCCGCGCACCGATCCTGGAGGACGCCGCCGTCCGGCTGGTCACCGTGCACCCGGCGGTCGACGACCCGCGCGCCGCCGACGTGGCGGCCATGTTCGACACCTACTTCACCGGCATCAACGAGCGCGACTACCGGGCCGTGGCACGGGTGCTCGACCCGGCCGGGGAGCTCGACCCCGGCGTACCCGGGCAGCTGAAAGCCTTCGCCGAAGGCACGTCGACGAGCCGCGACTCCGACGTCGTGCTGCGCCGCCTGACCTCGGCGGCGTCCGGACGGCTACGGGCCGAGGTCAGCTTCCTCAGCAGGCAGAAGGCCGGGCACGGCCCGCCGGAACGCCCCGGCGAGACCTGCACCCGGTGGGACGTCGTCTACGTGCTCACCGCCGACGGTGGCGCCTACCGCATGCTGCGGGGCGACGGCACGAACCAACCGTGCTGATCAGGCCTCCAGCACCCGCTCCATCGCCGCCCGGGAACGCCGGGTCAGCCGCAGGTAACGGTCCACGAACTCACCCGGGTCGCCGCCGTCCAGCAGGAGCACCACGCCCGCCAGCTCGACCCCGTGCCGGGGCAGCTGGTCGGTCGGGCGGCCGCGAACCAGGGTGAGGGCGTTGCGCACCTGGGCCGCAAGCGTCCAGCCGGCCACCATCTCGGCCGCGTCCGACTCGGTGACCAGCCCCGCCTCGGCAGCCGCGGACAGCGCCTCCAGAGTCCGGGTCCGGCGCAACTCCGGCACCGCGTGCGCGTGCCGCAGCTGGGTGACCTGCACCGCCCATTCGACGTCGGCGAGACCGCCCCGGCCCAGCTTGGTGTGCGTGTTCGGGTCGGCGCCGCGGGGCAGCCGCTCGGTCTCCACGCGGGCCTTGATCCGGCGGATCTCGACCACCTGCTCGCGGGTCAGGCCGCCGGCCGGGTAGCGGACACGGTCGGCCAGAGCCTCGAACCGCTCCCCCAGATCGGTGTCCCCGCCGACGAACCGCGCTCGTAGCAGCGCCTGCGCCTCCCACACCTTCGACCAGCGGTCGTAGTACTGCCGGTACGCCTGCAGGCTGCGCACCAACGGACCCTGCCGGCCCTCCGGCCGCAGGTCGGCGTCCACCCCGAGCGCCGGGTCCGGGGCGGGCGCGTTGAGCAGGCGGCGCATCTCCTCGGCGATCGCGTGCGCGGCCGCACTGGCCTCCCCCTCCGGGCAGCCGGCCGGCGGCTCGTAGACGAACAGCACGTCGGCGTCCGAGGGGTAGCTCATCTCGTAGCTGCCGAGCCGGCCCATGCCGATCACCGCGAACCGCAGACCCTCCGGGGCCGGTTTCGCGCGACGGGCGATCCGCAGCGCCGCGTTCAGGGTGGCGTCGGTGACGTCGGAGAGGGCCACCCCGATCGCCTCCACCGACAGCGGCCGGTCCGGGGCCAGGTCGCCGCCCTGGCTCAGGATGTCCGCACTGGCCAGCCGGAACAGCTCACGGCGGCGCAGCGCCCGGACCGCGGCGATCGCCTTGACCGGGTCGGCGTGCCGTTCCCCGGCCGCCGCGAACCCGTCCAGCAGCGAGTTCCGGGGCCGCGGCTGCAGCTCGGCGTCGTCGGCGAGCAGCCGCAGCGCCTCCGGGTCGCGGGTCAGCAGGTCGGTGGCGTACCGGGACAGGCTCAGCACCCGGGCGAGGCGGCGGGCCACCGGGCCGCCGTCGCGCAGCAGACGCAGATACCACGGGGTGCTGCCCAGCTTGTCCGACACATGGCGGTAGTTGAGCAGGCCACGGTCCGGTTCCGGGGCGTCGGCGAAGTCCTGCAGCAGCATCGGCAGCAACGTCCGCTGGATCGCCGACGTGCGGGTCACACCGCCGGTCAGCGCCTCCAGGTGGCGCAGGGCACCGGCCGGGTCGGCGAACCCGAGGATCTCCAGGCGCTTGCGTGCCGACTCCGTGGTCATCCGCAGCTCCTCGGCCGGCACCCGGGCGACGGCCTCCAGCAGCGGACGGTAGAGCAGCTTCACGTGCAGGCGGCGCACGTTCGCGGCGTGGCCCACCCAGTCCGACCGGAAGGACTCCACGGCGTCGCGACCAGGCTGGGCGGTGTAGCCGAGCGCGGCCGCGAGCCAGCGCAGTCCGCCCGGATCGTCCGGCACGGTGTGCGTACGTTTGAGCTGCTGAAGTTGAAGGCGATGCTCGACGCCGCGCAGGAAACGGTAACCGCGCAGCAGCGTCTCACCGTCGTCGCGGCCGACGTAGCCGCCGGCGACGAGCGCGCGCAGCGCCGGCAGCGTCCCGCCGCCGCGAAGAGTCTCGTCGACCCGGCCGTGCACCAGCTGGAGCAGCTGCACCGCGAACTCGATGTCACGCAGGCCGCCCGGACCGCGTTTGATCTCGCGGTCCAGCTCCTTCTTCGGGATGTTGTCGATGATCCTGCGGCGCATGTCGCGGACGTCGGCGACCGCCTCCGGCCGTTCGGCGGCATGCCACACCAGCGGCGCCAGATCCGCGATCCACTCCTGCGCCAGCGCCAGGTCCCCGGCGGCCGGGCGGGCCTTGAGCAGCGCCTGGAACTCCCATGTGCGGGCCCAGCGCCGGTAGTAGGCCTGGTGGCTGGCCAGTGTGCGGACCAGCGGGCCACGGCTGCCCTCCGGGCGCAGCGCCGCGTCCACCGGCCAGGCCACCTGACCGCAGATCTCGATCAGCCGGGCCGCGACCGTGGTGCCGGCCTGCAGGTCCTCGTCGCCGGCGACCACGAAGATCACGTCGACGTCGGAGACGTAGTTGAGCTCGTAGCCGCCGCACTTGCCCATCGCGACGACCGCGAGCCGGGGCTCCGCGACCGACGGCGGCAGGGCGGCGACGGCGATCGCGTACGCGGCGGCCAGAGTCTCGTCGGCCAGACGGGACAGGGCGGCCATGGTGGGCTCCAGGCCCCGGCCCGCCGTCAGGTCGGCGGCGGCGATGCGCAAGAGCGAGATCCGGTACGCCTTACGCAGTGCCGGAACGGTCAGGTCCTCGAAATCGGCCAGCCCGCCGTCGGCCTCCGGGGGCATGCCGCTGCGGCCGGTCGCCAGCGTGCGCCACTCCTCCGGGTTGGCGACCAGGTTGTCACCGAGCGCCGACGACGCGCCCAGCACCGCGACCAGCCGCCGCCGCAGACCGTGGTCGTCATACAGCTCGCCGAGCAGCTCCTCCGACTTCTTACCGCTGCGCTCCACCGACTCGACCAGCCGGTGCAGCTGGCGCAGTGCCAGATTCGGGTCGGCGGCCTTGGACAGCGTCTCCAGCAGGCCGGCGGCCCGCTCGTCGGCCGGTACCTGCGCCTCGGTGTCCCACAGCCGCAGCCCGCCCGGCCCGGCCAGGTCGGTGGCGCGGGCTCCGTCGTCGGCGAAGCCGTACCGGGCGAGGCGGGTGGGCCGGGTCATCACTGCCCCAGCAGTGGCAGAGTCCGGCCGGTGGTGGTCGGAATGTCGGAGTCCGGCAGGGTGCCCAGCGCGAGCGCGGCGAACCGCATGGCGAACGGCTGCCACACCTCCTCCACGTCGGCGAGCGCACCGGCGGTGGCCAGCACCACCGCCTCCGGGTCGTAACCGAGCTCGGCCAGGGTGGCGCTGTCGCTGCGCGCCCAGTCGGCGATCATCTCGGCGTCACACTCGATGTGGAACTGCAGGCCCCATGCCCGGTCCCCGATCCGGAACGCCTGGTGCGGGAAACGGCTGGAGGCGGCGAGCAGTACGGCGCTCGCCGGCAGCTCGGTGATCTCGTCCCGGTGCCACTGCTGCACGTCCGGCAGCAGCGGAACCCACTTGAACAGCGGGTCGTTGTCAGCCGCGTCCCGTTTGCCGACCAGACCGGGACCGATCTCGGGGCCGGCCGTGCTGCGCTCCACGGTGCCGCCGTGCGCGTGCGCGAGCAACTGGCCGCCGAGGCAGACAGCGAGGGTGGGCACGCGGTACCGGACCGCCTTGCGCAGCAGCCCTTCCAGCTTCGGGAACCAGGGTGCTCCGGGCTCGCCGTCCGGGCCGGGGTAGGCGTTCTGGTCGCCGCCCATCACGATCAGGGCGAGATAGTCGTCAAGCGTCTCCGGCAGCTCGTCGCCGGCGTGCGGCCGGAGGACGGTGAGCTCCAGACCGGCCTCGGTGAGCCAGTCCCCCAGCCGTCGGATGTCGTCACTGGGGTCGTTCTCGATGACTAAAGCGGTGGCCACACGTCGAGGCTAACCGGTGCTGTTTGAATGGGTCATGCTCGCCGCCGTGATCACCGCCTTCGGCGGTCCCGAAGTGTTCGCGCTCGCCGAGATTCCCGAGCCCGGGGGTGAGGTCGTCGACGTGACCCTCGCCGGGGTCAACTACGCCGACGTGTACCGCCGGCGCGGGGAGTACGAGAAGCCGCCCCTGCCCGCTGTGCTCGGCGCCGACGTGGTGGGCCGGCGCCGTTCCGACGGGCGGCGGGTCGCCGCCCTGCTGCGCGGTGGTGGCGGCTACGCGCGGGTCGCGCCGGCCCAGCACGTGGTCGAGGTGCCCGACGACGTGAGCGACGAGCAGGCGCTGGCCGTGCTGGAGCAGGGCCTGACCGCCTGGCACAGCCTGCACACCCTGGGCCGGGTCACCGCCGACGACGTGGTCGTCGTGACAGCGGGGGCCGGCGGGGTCGGGCACCTCGCCGTCCAGCTGGCCCGGGCGGCCGGGGCCCGGGTGATCGCGCTCGCCTCGTCACCGGCGAAGCGGGCGCTCGCCGCCGAGCTGGGCGCGCACGCCACCGTCGACTCCCACCACCCGGAATTGGGAGCGGCCCTCGACGAGACGCCGACGCTGG
Organism: Actinoplanes sp. NPDC023801; assembly: GCF_040639655.1. Lineage (NCBI taxonomy): Bacteria > Bacillati > Actinomycetota > Actinomycetes > Micromonosporales > Micromonosporaceae > Actinoplanes > Actinoplanes sp. NPDC023801. The sequence goes on from NZ_JBFAAI010000014.1 coordinate 54,468, forward strand.
TGCTGGACAGCGTGGGCGGGCGTACGTTCGAGCAGCTGCGCGCCGCGCTGGCGCCGTTCGGGCGGGTCGTGGCGTACGGCGGTGCCAGCGACGTCTCGAACACGGTGGCGGTGGACGACCTGATGACGGCCTCGACCGGGGTGCTCGGCTTCTGGTTGCAGCGGGTCCTCGACGACGACGAGCTCTACCGGTCCAGCGCGGCCCGGCTGTTCCACCTGGCCGCGCGCGGTGTGCTGACCGCCCGGATCGGTGGCCGCTACCCGCTCGCGGCGGTGGGGCGGGCGCACGCCGACCTGGAGAGCCGGGTCACCACCGGCAAGCTCGTCATCGACGTGCACCGCCTGACCTAGCCGGCCGTGTCCGCCTGATCCAGCCGGCCGTGTCCGCCTGACCTAGCCGGCCGTGTCCGCCTGATCCAGCCGGCCGTCCGCCGGCGTCCACCTGGCGACGACCTCATCGTCCTCCGTCTCGCCGGTCTCCACGAACCCCATCGAGAGGTAGAGGTCGCGGGCCGCGGTGTTGGCCGGCTGGTAGCTGAGTGCCACGTTCGGGGTGCCGGGCTCGGCGATGAGACGCTCGCGCAGCTGCCGGACGATCTCGCGGCCAATGCCCTGCCGCTGGTGCTCGGCGTCCACCACGAGACCGCCGATCCACCTGCTGCCGTCGTCGTCGACCCCCCAGATGACGAAGCCGGCCACCTCGTCACCGCGGACCGCGGCGAGCGGCTGCCACGTGTCGCCGTAGTTGCACATGCAGAGGTAGTAGGTGACCTCGGCGACGAACTCCCGCTGCTCGGGCCGGACGGTGAGGGCGGCGCAGTCGCGCCAGTTGGCCGGGGTGACCGGTTCGAGTCTGATCTCTGCCATCCGGTGATCTTGCCAAAAAGCTCGCCGAACACCGACAGGACGGTGTCGCGGCGGTCCCGCAGAGTCGGCGGTGAGACAAAAAGATCCACGAAGGGAACGAACATGTCCGCAGTCAACGGGATCGCCTGGTTCCAGATCGGCTCCGACCAGCCGGAGCAGGCCGCACGCTTTTACGGCGAGGTGTTCGGGTGGACGTTCGCCGACGACGAGTCGGCCGGCGCGGCGTACCGCATCATCACCACCCCGGGCGAGGGCGGCCTGCAGGGCGGGCTGGCCGACACCCGCGGCGAGAGCCCGAACCACGCCGTCTTCTCGGTGCTGGTGGCCGACGTCGAATCCATCTGTGAGCAGGCCGAGGCGACCGGCGGCAAGGTACTGATCAAGCGGACCACGGCGGGCGGGATCGTCATCGCCCACCTGCTCGACCCGTCGGGCAACCAGTTCCAGGTGTTCACCCCGCCGGCCGGCTGACGGCCGGATCGGGGACGTCAGGTCAGGGTCAGTGGGCGGAGCCGGTGTGGGATGTCCACGCCGGCCTCGCTCAATGAGCGGGGCGGCACCGTCTCGCGGGTCGGCGTCACCGAGGTGATCCGGTCCGGCCGGAAGATCCGCACCGACCGGCGCAACCGGCACCAGGCGATCAGGTACCACTGCTCGCGAACGCCGACGTAGCCCAGTGGCTCGATCTCGCGCCGGGTCTCGGTGCCGTGCCGGTCCGCGTAACCGATCCGCAGCACGCAGCCCAGTGGCAGCGCACCGCCGGTGAGCCGCGGCAGGGCGGCGGGCGGCACGTCACCGGCCAGCTGGATGCGCGCGGCGAGTTCCCGGGCTGCCGCCACGTCCTCCGGGCGCATCGCGGCCAGCACCTTGCGCAGTGCGCTCGCCGCCGGATGCCGGAACGGGGTGCCGGCCATACCGCGCAGCGCCAGTGCCATGGTGACGGCCTCCTCCGGTGTCAGGTTCACCGGTGGCAGCGTGTGCGTGCGATCCAGGCAGTATCCGCCGGTGCGGCCGGTCTCGGCGTAGACCGGGGTGCCGGACTGCTGGAGCGCGGAGATGTCGCGCTCCACGGTGCGCACGCTCACCTCGAACCGCTGCGCCAGCCATCGGGCGCTGCGTGGCCGCGGCGCGACCGCCCTCAGTTCCTCGACGAGGGCGTACAGCCGATCGGTACGGTTCACGCCGCCAAGGCTAGAGCGGGGGTACGACAGAAATGACGACACCGGAAATGGCGACACTGCGGGACCGCCGTCGGCCGGCGCTGCCCGAGACGATGAAGCTCGGCCACAGCCGCGGCGGGCGGCCCCGCCGCGGACCGGAGCGTCAGGAGATGCAGGCGCAGACAATCAGGGCCGCCCCGAAATGGGATGCGGCACTGACCAGGGCACCCGGGTGGCGGTCCTGGGTGCAGATGACCTCGCCCAGCTTGCCCGGGGTCAGCCAGTCCAGCACCAGGAAGGCCAGGCCCATGATGCCGATACCGATGATGCCGAACAGCGCGGTGGACGCCAGCCCCTGCCCGAACGACTCGTAGGTGGTGAAGATCGAGGTGAAGACGATCGCGGCGATACCCAGCTGATTGGCCGCCAGCAGGAGCGCCGCGTTCGGGTTGCGCTCCACCCAGATCAGATCCCGCAGCTTGCCGGGCGTCAGCACGTCGATCAGAACGAACCCGAGCGCCATCAATCCGATGCCGACGCCGCCGAACACTATGCTGCGCCCGGCACCCTCAAGCAGATCCTCCAGCACGACTTCTCCCTCGTCATATGTGGTCCGCACAAGACCGTATCGGAGCCGATCTACCGAGTCGATCGGACGCCGGAAGCGGCGGTGACGTTTTTCCGGAAAAGGACGCTGTATCCGGGGGAGCCCGCATGCGGTGTGAGGGCGGAGCGAGGCGCGCAGGTCGACGAATGGTGGCACCGGAGGGCCTCGACGCCGTGGTGCTGGCGGCGCAGTCGGGCGACGAGGCGGCGTTCCGTACCGCGGACCGCCTGCTGCGCGGCGACCGGACCGGGCATCCGCTCGACCGGGTGCTGGCGGCGGCGACCGCGCCCGCCACGGAACGGGAACTCGCCGGGGAGGCCGCCGCGCTGGCGGCGTTCCGGACGGTCGCGCCCTTCCCCGCCGCCCGCCGGCGACCCTCGCTGGTCTGGTCGACACGCCCGCAGCCGGTGGTTGCACCGAAGCCAGGCGGTGGCGGCTCGGACACCGCCGCCGCCTGGCGCCGTACACGAGAGAAGGGCCCTCCCGGTCGCGGGAAGGCCCTTCTTCGGTGTACGACTGTTACAGCGCGCCCAGGTACCGCTGGCGCTCGTAGGGCGTGACCTCGCGGCGGAACTGCTCCCACTCCTGACGCTTGTTGCGCAGAAAGAAGTCAAAGACGTGCTCGCCGAGCACCTCGGCGATCAGCTCGGAGCCGGACATCACGTCGATCGCCTCGGACAGGTTCTCCGGGAGCGCCTCGTAGCCGGCGGCCTTGCGCTCGGCCGGCGACAGCGACCACACGTCGTCCTCGGCGCCGGGCGGCAGCTCGTATCCCTCTTCGATGCCCTTGAGGCCGGCGCCGAGCATGACCGCGAACGCGAGGTACGGGTTGGCGGCCGAGTCGATCGAGCGGACCTCGACGCGGGCCGAGTTCGGCTTGCCGAACGCCGGGACGCGGACCAGGGCCGACCGGTTCAGGTGGCCCCAGCTGACGAACGCCGGGGACTCGGTGATGCGGTCCGGCAGCTGCAGCGGGAAGAGCCGCTTGTACGAGTTGACCCACTGGTTGGTGACCGCGGTGTACTCCCGCGCGTGCACCAGCAGACCGGCGATGAACGACCGCGCCGTCTTGGACAGCTTCTGCGGGTCCTCGCTGTCGTAGAAGACGTTGCGCTCGCCCTCGAACAGCGACAGGTGGGTGTGCATGCCCGAACCGGGCTGGTCGGTGTACGGCTTCGGCATGAAGGTGGCCTTGACGCCCTGCGACAGTGCCACCTCCTTGACCACGTGCCGGAACGTCATGATGTTGTCGGCTGTGGTGAGGGCGTCCGCATACCGCAGGTCGATCTCCTGCTGGCCGGGCGCGACCTCGTGGTGGCTGAACTCGACCGAGATGCCGATCCGCTCCAGGGCCAGGACGGCCTGCCTGCGGAAGTCACGGGCCACCGCGTGGGTGGTGTGGTCGAAGTAGCCGCCGGTGTCGACCGGGACCGGCACGGAACCGTCGTTCTCCCCGTCCTGGATCAGGAAGAACTCGACCTCGGGGTGGGTGTAGAAGGTGAAGCCCTTCTCGGCGGCCTTGGCCAGGGCGCGGCGCAGCACGTGACGCGGGTCGGCCCACGCGGCGCTGCCGTCGGGGAGCAGGATGTCGCAGAACATCCGGGCGCTCTCGCCGCTGACCCCGCCCTCGAACGGGAAGACCTGGAAGGTCGTCGGGTCGGGCATGGCGACCATGTCGGACTCGTAGACCCGGGCGAAGCCCTCGATCGCCGAGCCGTCGATGCCGATGCCCTCCTCGAAGGCGGACTCCAGCTCGGCCGGGGCGACCGAGACGCTCTTCAGCGTGCCCAGCACATCGGTGAACCAGAGCCGGACGAATCGGATGTCGCGCTCCTCGAGCGTGCGAAGCACGAACTCCTGCTGTCGGTCCACTGCCACCCCTCGTCCAAAGCCACCTATCGAGTGCGAGACTACGCCGTTCACCCCCTGTGACGTCGGCCCGGGTCAGGATCGGACGGTACGGCTTGGGGGAAGAATGGGGTCATGCCCACGCTGCGCATCGCCCTCGCTCAGGTGAACTCGACAGTCGGCGACATTCCCGGCAACACGGCGACGGTCCGCCGCTGGTCCCGGCAGGCGGCCGAGGCCGGCGCGCACCTGGTCGCCTTCCCCGAGATGATGCTGACCGGCTATCCCATCGAGGACCTGGTCTTCCGCAACTCGTTCGTCGAGGCCTCGCAGCGGGCGCTGCGCGCGCTCGCCGCCGACCTGGCCGCCGACGGTCTGGGTGAGCTGGCCGTGGTGGTCGGTTACGTGGACGCCGACGGCCCGCCCGCGATCAGCTCCGACGCGGTGCCCGGGGTCGGCCGGCGCGACGCATCCGCGCTGCTGCACCGCGGCGAGGTCGTCGCCACCTACTTCAAGCACCACCTGCCCAACTACGGCGTCTTCGACGAGAACCGGTATTTCGAGACCGGTGACACGCTCACCGTGGTCCGGCTCGGCGGGATCGACGTGGCGCTGACCGTGTGCGAGGACATCTGGCAGGCCGGTGGCCCGTTCACCGCGGCGCGGCGGGCCGGGGTCGGCCTGGTCGTCAACATCAACGCCTCGCCGTACGAGCTGAACAAGGACGACGTCCGGCTGGCACTGGTCCAGCGGAGGGCCGTCGAGGCCGGTGCCACGGTCGCGTTCGTCAACATGGTCGGCGGGCAGGACGAACTGGTCTTCGACGGCGACTCGATGATCGTGTCCGAGGCCGGTGAACTGCTCGCCCGGACCGGCCAGTTCACCGAGGAGCTGCTCGTACACGATCTCGATCTTCCGGAGGCCACGGACACGCCGCCGGCCCCGGAGCACGGTGACGGCATGCGGATCCGGCGGGCCACCGTCGCCGGTGAGCTCCCCGCCCTGGCCGGCACCCGGAACGGCGGCATCGCGGACCGCGCCGAGGACGAGTCGGAGATCTGGTCCGCCCTGGTCCTCGGCCTGCGCGATTACGTGAACAAGAACGGCTTCCGCTCGGTGGTCTTCGGCCTGTCCGGCGGTATCGACTCGGCCGTGGTCGCCGCGATCGCCGTTGACGCCCTCGGGCCGGAACGCGTGACCGGCGTCTCGATGCCCAGCGGCTACTCGTCCGAGCACTCCAAGGACGACGCCGCCGACCTGGCCAAACGCACCGGCCTCGACTACCGCGTCGAGCCGATCCAGGCGATGGTCGACTCGTTCCTGGCGAACATCTCGCTGTCCGGCCTCGCGGTGGAGAACCTGCAGGCCCGGGTCCGCGGTGTGATCCTGATGGCGCTCTCGAACCAGGAGGGCCACCTCGTGCTGACCACCGGCAACAAGAGCGAGCTGGCGGTCGGCTACTCGACCCTCTACGGCGACTCGGTCGGCGGCTTCAATCCGCTCAAGGATGTGCCGAAGACGATGGTGTGGCAGCTCGCACGATGGCGGAACACCCAGCCCGGCACGCCTCCGATCCCGGAGAACTCGATCACCAAGGCACCCAGCGCCGAGCTGCGGCCGGACCAGAAGGACTCCGACTCGCTGCCCGACTACGAGATCCTCGACCCGATCATCAAGGGGTACGTGGACCGCGACCTGGGCCGCGACGAGCTGATCGCGGCCGGCAACGACCCGGCCCTGGTCGACCGGACGCTACGCATGATCGACCTGGCCGAGTACAAGAGGCGGCAGTCCGCCCCCGGTACCAAGATCTCCGGCAAGGCGTTCGGCCGTGACCGCCGCCTGCCCATTACGAATTTGTTTCGAGAAGGCCTGTGAGAACCTCCACTGACCCCTGACCGGCGGCCGGTTCCCGGTGCGACGATTAGCGCACCCGGGGACCGCATCCGCGCGGCCTCGAGGGAGGAGCGAACGAGATGCCGGACACCATCCCGACCCTGTACGGCGGCCCGCCCACCCGCCGGGTGCGCACCCGCGACCTGCTCAACGCCAAGGTCCGCGGCGACCGCTGGCCGATGCTCACGTCGTACGACATGTACACCGCGCAGATCTTCGACCAGTCCGGTGTGCCGGTGCTGCTCGTCGGCGACTCGGCGGCCAACAACGTCTACGGCTACGAGACCACCGTCCCGGTCACCGTCGACGAACTGTTGCCGCTGGTCCGCGCGGTCGTCCGGGCCACCAAAACCGCGCTGATCGTCGGCGACCTGCCGTTCGGCAGCTACGAGGAGGGCCCCACCCAGGCGCTCCGCACCGCCGTCCGCTTCATGAAGGAGGGCGGCTGCCACGCCGTCAAACTCGAGGGCGGCCGCCGGATGGCTCCGCAGATCGAGGCGATCACCGGCGCCGGCATCCCGGTCATGGCGCACATCGGCTTCACCCCGCAGCGCGAGCACGCCATCGGCGGCTACCGCGTCCAGGGCCGGGAGAACGAGGGCGCCGAGGTGATCTCGGACGCCCGGGCGGTCGCCGACGCGGGCGCCTTCGCCGTCGTCCTGGAGATGGTGCCCGGCGAGGTCTCCAAGCAGATCACCAAGGAACTGGCGATCCCCACGGTCGGCATCGGCGCCGGCCCCGACACCGACGCCCAGGTGCTGGTCTGGCAGGACATGGCCGGGCTGCGCACCGGCAAGGCACCGCGCTTCGTCAAGCGTTACGCCGACCTGGCCGGCGCGCTCACCGAAGCGACGCGGCAATTCGCGGACGAGGTCCGCAACGGCGAGTTCCCCGCCGCGGAACACACCTTCTGAAACCTTCTGCCGGTACGGGGTCCGCAGCGCTCACATGCAACGGACCCCGTCCCGTCATGGCACCACCGGGCGGCGCGGCCCGGGTCTTCGCCCAGGCACCCGTGCCGCCGGCCCGTTCACACCCGCTCGAACCCGACCGCACGGCTCGCCGGGTCAGCAGCCGTCAGCCGGACCCGGATCCGCTGCCCGAGCGGCAGGTCACCGACACACTTGGCACGCACCGCCGGCTCGTCCAGAGCGATCGTCCCGCCGGCCGGCCGCTTCCCGTTCGCCTCGTCCCGGTCCAGCACGGCCGCCTCGAACACCTCGCCGACCCGGCCCTGCAGCAGCACCGCCTCGGCCAGATCGATGGCACCCCGGTCGGCAGCACCCGCGACCCGATCGGTCGACGACATCGCCTTCGGCAGCCGCGGGAGTGCCCCGGCCGCCCACTCGGGAACCGGGCGCCCCTCGTACAGCGAGAGACTGATCTCGGTCGCGTAGCGATCCGCAAGCCGCCGCAGCGGCGCCGTCACATGCGCATACGGTGCCCCGACCCCACCGTGCCCCATCGCGCCGGTCTCCCGCCCGGCGTCCCCGGACGTGTTCTCCCCGGCCGTTCCCGAGCCGGCCTTCGCAGGCGGGTTCTCCCCGGCTCTTGCCGGCCCGCCGTCCCCGGACTTGTTCTCCCCGGGCGGCCCCACCGGCCCGCCGAACGCCGTGTAGGCGGCACCACGCAGCAGCTCGGCCGCCTGGTCGAGGAACGCCGCACCCCGCGGATCCGCCGGGTCCACGGCCGCGACCACCGCACCGACCTGCGCGCCGTCCGGCCACGGGATGCCGAGCGGCCTCGCCGCGGCCCGCAGTTTCTCCACCGCCTCCGGCTTCGGCGACGGCATGGTCCGCAGCAGGCCGATCCCGCCGTCCAGCATGATCCGCGCCGCCGCCATCCCGGTGAGCAGCGAGATCTGCGCGTTGTGTTCCTCGATCGGCAGCGGCGCCCGCAGCACCAGCCGCCACCCGTCGCTGTCCCGCTCGACCTCCTGCGACGGCAACGGCAGATTGACCGCACCCCGATCCGACGCCCGGCGCGCCAGCAACCCACCGATCTCCGGCAGCAGCGTCAGCATCTCCGGAGCGGTACCCGCGTCGATCTGCCGCTGCACCCCCGCATAATCCAGCTTCGCCCGGCTGCGCACCCGGGCCCGCTCCAACCGGACGGCCACGGTCGCCCCGTCACCGTCCAGATCGATCGTCCACACGACCGCGGCACGGTCCCCGTCCGGCAGCAGACTCACCGCGTCCTCGCTCAGCACCGGCGGATGCAACGGAACCCGCCCGTCCGGCAGGTAGATGGTCTGCCCCCGAACCCAGCTCTCCGCCTCCAACGGCCCACCCGGCCGCACATAGGAGGCCACATCGGCGATCGCGTACTGCACCCGATAGCCGCCACCGGCCCGCCGGCTCAGATGCATGGCCTGGTCGAGATCCCGCGACGTGGCCGGATCGATCGTCACGAACTCGACCCCGGTCAGATCCCGCTCGGGCAACCGCGTCCCGCCGGCCGCGGCCCCCGCCTCGGCGAGCACCGCCTCCGGGAACGCATCCGGTAGATCCAGCTCCCGCCGCAGCGCCGAGAAGTCGATCTGCGGCGCCACCACCCGTTTGATCGGCACGGCTCATTCCTACCAGTACACGCCCGTGACCGCCCGGGTAGCCGGGCCACGACGCGCTGCCGGGTGTCCCCACCCCACGACAGCGCGCCGCGGCCCCCGCTCCACCGGCTACCTACCGCCGGCGCGGCACCGCACGCGACGCCTGCACCGGCTCGCTCTTGGCGGTGTTACGAGCGGTCCGAGCACTCCCCGGCGTACGGCTGGAAGCACCCGCGTTGACCCCCGAACTCCGCCCGGCCCGCGTCGCCTTGGCCGCGTTCCCGCCCGCACTCCTGGCCGCGTTCCCACCCGCAGCCTTGGCCGCGTTCCCGGTCCCGCCCGCGTTCCCGGACCCGCCCGCGTTCCTGGACCCGCCGGCCATCCTGGCCGCGGCCTTGGTGGGTGCCGCCTTGGCGTTGGCCGCTCTGGCCGTGGTGCCCTTCGCCGCGGTGGGCCTGCCGGTGGCCGCCTTGCGCACACCGGTGCCCGCGGTCTTGGCTGCGGACCCACGGGTTCCGGTGGCCTTGGTAGCCGTCCCGGTGACCGTGGCCCCGGCCCCCGCCGCCTTCGCCGCTACCCCGGTCGCCTTCGCACCGGTCACCTTCGCGCCGGCGGCCTTGGTCTTGGCAGCGTTGGTACCAGCGACCTTGGCCGTGGTTGCCTTTCCACCCGCCGCCTTCGTTCCGGTGGCCTTCATTCCGGCGGCCTTGGCCGCCGGAGCCTTGGCGGCCGCAGCCCCGGTCCCAGCAGCCTTGGTCGCCGTCGCCTTGGCACCGGCAGCCCTGGTTCCGCCAGCCTTGGCCGCCGTCGCCTTGGCACCCGCAGCCCCGGTCCCGGCAGCCTTGGCCGCCGTCGCCTTCGCGGGTGCCTTCTTCGCGGCGGTGGCCTGACCCGCCGCCGACCTGGCCCCAGCGGTCTTCGCAACCGCAGTGCCGGATCCGGCACTCTTCGCAGCCCTCTGCCCGGTTCCGGTCACCGCCGAGCCAGCCTTGGCACCCTTCGCAGCGGTCGCCCGCCCCGCCGATGCCGTGGCCGATGCGGTCTTCCGTCCGCCGCGCCCGGCCGACGGCGAAGTAGCGGTGGTCTTCGCCGCCGTCTTCCTCGCCGCGGCGCCTTTAGCCGTGCCGACTCCACCGGTACCAGCAGCCTTGGCGGCGCTCGCCGTGCCCGTAGCCTGCTTGGACGCCGCCGGCTTGGCTTCACCGGACGTGTCCGCTGCCGCCCTGCCCTTCGCGCCCGCGACCTTTGCCCCAGTCGCCTTCGTCCCCGTCGCCTTCTTCACAGCCGCCTTCGTCGCGGCGACCTTCGTTCCAGCCGCCTTCGTCCCGGCCGCCTTGGCCCCGGCCAGCTTCGTACCAGCCGCCTTCGTCCCGGCCAGCTTCGTACCAGCCGCCTTCGTCCCAGCCGCCTTGGCCCCCGCCAGCTTCGTCCCAGGCGCCTTCGTCGCTGCGACGGACAAGGTCGCCGCCGCACCGCCGCCGGAAGCGTTCCTGCCGGCGGTTTTCCCAGCCGCCACTCCGGCACCGGTCGCTTTCGCAGCTGTCGCCCTGGTGCCGGCCGCCGTCCCAGTACCGGCTGCGGTCTTGGCCGCCGTAGCCTTGCCCACGGTCTTCTTGGCCGCCGTAGCGCTTCCAGCCGTGGCCGCGCTCTTCCTGACCCCGGTGGCCCTCGTTCCCGCCGCTGTGCCGGCAGCCGCTCTGCCACCCGCCGCCTTGGTCGCCGCACTTCCGGCGGCTGCCCTGGTCCCGGACGGCTTCCCGGCAACAGCCTTGGCCGCGGCGCTCTTGGCGGCCGTAGCCTTCGCCCCTGCCGCCCTGCCAGCCGTGCCGCCGACGACCGCTGCCCTGCTTCCGGTCGCCTTCGCGGCCGTCGCCTTACCCGCCGCGCTCTTGGCAGCCGTCGCCTTCGTCCCGCCCGCCGCCTTGCTCGCCGCCGCGCCGCCCGCTGCCTTGGCGCCGGTCACCTTGGTGGCCGTCGCTTTCGCAGCCGTCGCTTTCGCAGCCGTAGCCTTCGCAGCGCCCGCCCGTGTGGCCCCCGCCGAGGTCCCCGCCGTGCTCGCGGCACCTGCCTTGGCGGCACCTGCCTTCGCGGCGCCTGCCCGGCCCCCGACCGTCTTGGCCGCAGTGCTCTTCCGAGCGCCCGACTCCCTAGTCGTCGTGGCGGCCGTCTTCCGCGCCGTCGTTCCGGTTCCGGCCGACCCCGTCGCGGTACGCCCACCGGTTCCGGTCGCCTTGGCGGGCGCCTTCGACGCCGTGGCCTTGACCGCGGCGCCTCCGGCGGTACCGCGCCCGGCAGCCGTCCCCCGTGCCCCGGCCTTGGCCGCCGTATCCGAGGTCCCGGCAGCACCGGCCCGGCTCGCGGGGGCCTTGGCGGTCGTACCGGCGCCCTTCCCCGCGGTGGTGGCTTTGCCCGGAGTCCCCTTGCTCGCCGCGGTCCTGGTCCCGGTGGATTCACCGGCCGGGTCCGTCGAAGTCTTGCTCGCGGCGGCTCTGGCCCCCGTTGCTTTGGCTGTTCCGGTGCCGGTGGTCTTCTTCGGCGCCGTACCGGATCCCGCCGCCTTCGAGCCCGTTCCCGCTGTGCTGGCGCTCTTCTTGGCGCCGGCCATCGTTCCCGCCTTGCCGGCGCCCGTGCGGGCGCCTCGCCTCGCGGGGCCGGTGCTCGCCGGGGCTGTCACCTCGTCCAGGTCGGCCGCGATGTCGTCGGCGATCTCGCCGGTCTTGTCGTCCCCGTCCTCCGCCGAGGGCCCGACCCGCGACTCCGCGCTCTCGAACTCGCCCGGGATCACCGTCCCCGCGAGACCGGCCGCCCGGGAGGGGCCGGCCGACGGCCTCCGTGTCCGGCTCGGTGTCGTCGTGGGGACGGCCGGCTCGGTCACCTCGCCGGCGACGCCCTCGTCCCGGCGGGCCTCGACGTCATCGTCGTCGTCCGTGTCGTCATCGTCGTCGTAGTCGTAGTCACCGTCGGCCTCGTCCAAGCCGGGGTCGTCGAACTGGCCGAACGACGCGTCACCAGCACTGCCGGCCGAACCACCGGCACCGCCGGCTGTCGCTGCGGTCGGCTGCCTGAGTTCATCGTCATCGGGTTCGCCGGCCGAGCCTGCGGTCTCCCCGGATTCTTCGTCGGCCGTGGCCATCTCGCGCCCGTCGGCAACGGAGACACGTGCGAGGGTGGAGACCCATCCCGACTCGACCGCGTCCGCCGGGCCGGTGTACTCGGGGGCTTCCTCGTCGTCGTCCGCGTCCTCGGTTCCGGTGTCGCTGCCGATCGCCTCCAGATCGGGCCGGTCGGCACCCCACTGATCGGATTCCTCATCCGGCTGTACGGGTCCGCGATGCGGCGGGAACCACCCTCCGAGGAACGGCACGTCCTGCGGGGAACCGGTGCCGGCCGCGTCGTCCTCGGTATCGTTCTGCGATCCGGGTACGAGCTGCTCCGGCCGCATCGGCGCGGCGAGGTAGTCGGCGGTTCGTCCTTCGGTGTCGTCGTCCCGGTTCCCGGTGTCACCCGTGGAGACGGTCACCTGGTTCTTCGGGGTGTTGCTCATGGCTGCCGCGACGCGCCGGGAGCCGGCCCGTCCGGCCGGAACGCGTCCCCCGGTGGCCGCGGCACTCCCGCTCCTGGGCCGGATCGGCAGGGTGACGGCCCCGGCGGTCTTGCCGGCGGTGGTCTTGCCGGTCGTCGCTCGTCTGCCGCTCGCCTTGGCTGCGGCGTCCTTCCCGGCCACGCTCACCGACGACACGGCCTTGCCCGAGCGGGGTACGCCCTTCACAGCCTTGCCGGCAGCCGGTGCCTTACCCGCGGGAACGGCTTTGGTGGAGGCACTTACGCCCGCGGATCGTCCGATCTTGACCCGGCCGGCCGGCGCCTCGGCAGTCACGTCACTTCTGCCCGTCGAGGCACGGCCAGGCTTCGCGGCCGCCGATTTCGCGGTCCCGGCCTTCCCCGCCGCCGGGCTGACCCCGGCCTTGGCTGAGGTTCGCGCCGATGCGGTGGACGGCTTCGCTGCCATGGCGGACGACTTCGTGGCGGAGAACTTCACGGAGGCGGCAGACGACCTGCCGGAGGCGGCAGACGACTTGGCAGCGGCGGAGGCGGCGGGCGACTTGGCAGCGGCGGAGGCGGCGGGCGGCTTGGCAGCGGCGGAGGCGGCAGAAGACTTGGAGGCGCCGTAGGTGGCGGACGGCTTGGCGGAACGGGCGGACGGCTTCGCTGTCGTGGCGGCGCCCGTCGATCGGCCGGCAGGGGTCCGGCCTCCTGGCCCCGTGACCGTGGCGGCGCGGCCACGGCCGGGAGTCGCGGTCTTCTCGGGGGCGGCAGCGACCCGGGCCGCGACGACGCGGGCCGGCTTACCGGCCGCTACCGCTCGGGCGGCCGGCTTCTTCGGCCCCGGTGTGTCGGCAACGGTTCCCGCGACGGTTCGCTGCGCCGCGACCCTGCGGCTCCCGGTCAGCGCCCCGATCCGGGCAACGCTGCCCGCACCGTCCTTGGCGCCGGCCTTGGGGACAGAGGCGACCGCGCGCTTGCCGGCGGTCTTTTCCGCAGCCGTGGGCCGAGCGGTCGTCCTGCCCGCGGATGTTCGGGTACCGGCGGTGCCGCGCGTACCGGCGGAGGTGCCGGTCTTCGTGGACGCCGCCGTCCGTGTGCCGGGAACTGTCGCGGTTTTCCCCGCGGAGGCCCGGCCGGTGCTCTCGGCGGCCTTCGTCCGGGTGGTCAACGGCTTCCCGGCGATCGACTCGGGCGCGGAACGCTGCGCCACGGGACGGCGGGACGTGGTCTTGGCGGCCGGCGCCTTACTGCCGGCGGCCGGCGCGTTCCTGCCGGCGGCCGGCGCCTTGATAACGGTGGCCGGCGCTTTGCTGCTGGTGGCGGCCGTCCTGGCCCGGGGCGACGCGTTCGCGCCGCCGGTCGAGGTCGTGCCGCGTTTTCCGGCGGGGATTGCCGGGCTCGCGACAGCGGTCCTTGAGCGGCTCGTGCCGGTCGGCGACTTCGACGCGGTGGTCTTTCCCGGCGTGGCCGGCTTGCGGGGCTTCACCACTCCGGCTTCCGGCGACGCTTTCGTACGGCCGGCGGCCGCCGATGCTCCGCCGCCCTGGGCTGCTCTGCGGATCGGCTGCCGTACGGCTACCGGGTCCGGCCCGGCGGCCTTCCCGGCGCTCTTCTTCGAAGGAGTCACGGCAAGCTTGCCCGTCACCCGCGCCGATCCGGCGGCACGGGACGCTGCGGGCGTGCCGATCACCCGCGCCGATCCGGCGGTACGGGCCGCTGCGGGCGTGCCGGTCACCCGCGCCGACCCGGCGGTACGGGACGTCCCGGCGGTCACAGCGGGCGTGCCGGTGGCGCGCGTCGACCCGGCGGTACGGGGCGCCGGCGCTTTTGTCGGCGACGTGGCCGCTGACCGGGCCGTTCCGGATCCGGCGGCGACAACGCCGGCGGTTCGCCCGGCTCGGACGGGGACACCTTTGAGGGTTTTCACCGGAGCTGCCGTGTTCGAGCCGGCCGCGCTTCTGCTGACAGCCTTGGCGGGAGGGTTCCGCACCGCGGCACCGCTCTTCGACGAGACCGCGGTACGCCCGGCGGCGGCCTTCACCGTGGTGGGCCGGGCGGCTGCGGGTGTGGTCCTCGGGCTCACGGCCTTCGCTGCCGGGCTCTTCGCTGCGGGCTTCGCGGGGACGGGCTTCGCGGGGACGGGCGTGGCCGTGGAACGGGTGGGTTTCCGGGCGGCCGAGCCCGTGGAGGCGTTGGTGGCGGTGGCGGTCGCGCGGCTGCCCGTACCGGATGGCGTTTTTCTGCGTTCCGGACCTTTGCTTTCGGCAGCGGGCCCTGTCGAAGCCTTTTTGGCAGGGGGCATCGAGGTGTTCCTCCTTGCGAATGACTGAACTTTTTCAACGTGGCGAGGGCCGATCCACAGACCCGCAGGGCTCGGCCCGATGCCAGGTTGAGAGAGGTTCGCTGCGGGCACGTCCGCGCCGGGAGACTCGCGGCTCCGGCGCTGTCGGCCGGAGCGGCGGATTTACGTCAGCTGGCTTCCCCTGTCCAGCGGGCGTCGTCGGCATCCCACTCGGCATTGCGCTTCTCGACGGTCTCGAGTGCCCGCGTCGCTTCGTCAGCCGTGGCGTAGGGACCGAGCCGGTATTGAGCGGGGCACACGTCGTCGCCACTCTCCACCCGGTGGTCGCGAAGGCACCAGAAGTAGCCCGCTCCGCCCAGCCCACTGTCGTTCATTCCATCACTGTGCCGTTAAAACCGGCCAAGCGCTACCGATTCGTGCAAAAAGTCCCAAATTCCCATTGTAAAGCCCAACAGGGTCGCGCATGGCCGCCGCCGCCCACCGCGGGGCCGGCCGGACAGCGCAGGTCGCCGGTGATGCGGACATGCCCGTGAGGCGCCTTGGGGCCGTGCGCACCGGACATGTCGCGCTGTGGCCCCGGTACGCGTCCGATGCGCCCGGGGTCGCCTGGCCGTACCGGAAAAATGACGCTGCCCCGGTCGGACGGCGACCGGGGCAGCGTGGGAAGCGTCGGGAAACGCTCCGGAAGTGGGTCAGCGCAGTTCGGCGGCGACCAGCTCGGCGATCTGGACCGCGTTGAGGGCCGCGCCCTTGCGGAGGTTGTCGTTGGAGATGAAGAACGACAGGCCGTTCTCCGCGGTGGGGTCGACACGGAAGCGGCCCACGTAGGACGGGTCCCGGCCGGCGGCCTGCAGCGGGGTCGGCACGTCGGAGAGTTCCACGCCGGGCGCCGTGGCCAGGATCTCGCGGGCCCGCGCGACGCTCAGCGGGTTCGCAAAGCGGGCGTTGACCTGCAGGGAGTGGCCGGTGAAGACCGGTACGCGGACGCAGGTGCCGGAGACCAGCAGACCCGGCAGGTCGAGGATCTTGCGGCTCTCGTTGCGGAGCTTCTGCTCCTCGTCGGTCTCGAAGCTGCCGTCGTCGACGAAGGAGCCGGCCTGCGGGATCACGTTGAACGCGATCGGCTTCGGGAAGACCTTCGACTCGGGGAACTCGACCGCGGAGCCGTCGTGGGTCAGCTCGGTGGCCCGGTCGGCGACCTTCTTGACCTGCTCGTCGAGCTCGGCCACCCCGGCGAGGCCGGCGCCGCCGACCGCCTGGTAGGTGGTGGCGATGAAGGAGACCAGCCCGGCCTCGTCGTGCAGCGGGCGCAGCACCGGCATCGCCGCCATGGTGGTGCAGTTGGGGTTCGCGATGATGCCCTTGGGGCGTACGCGAGCGGCATCGGGGTTGACCTCGGCGACAACCAGCGGGACGTCAGGGTCCATCCGGTAGGCCGACGAGTTGTCGACGATGACCGCGCCGGCCTCGGCGAAGCGCGGGGCGAACTCCAGGGACCCGCCCTTGCCCGCGGAGAAGAGCACGATGTCGAGGCCGGAGTAGTCGGCCGTGGCGGTGTCCTCGACGGTCACGTCGCCGCCGCCCCACGAGATCGTGCGGCCCGCGCTGCGCGCGGAGGCGAAGAGCCGGAGCTCGGAAACAGGGAACTGGCGCTCGGCCAGGATGCGGCGCATGACGCCGCCCACCTGTCCCGTCGCCCCGACGATACCGATCCTCATGGCCACCAAACTACGTCCTGATCTGCGGAGTAAGAAATCGCCTTATCCATGATGTGGGACGCCTGTCTCACATTCGAGGACAACAGGCCTACCGTGAGGGCCATGGCGACCTACACCCACGGACACCACGAGTCGGTCTTGCGCTCACACCGGTGGCGCACCGCAGAGAATTCGGCGGCGTACCTGCTGCCGCATCTTTCCTCCGGATTTTCCCTGTTGGACGTCGGATGCGGTCCCGGAACGATCACGGCCGAGCTGGCGGAGCTGGTGGCACCCGGCCGGGTGACCGCCCTGGAACAGACCGCGGATGCGCTCGGCCTGGCCCGTGCCGAGATCACGCGCCGCGGCCTGAGCGGCGTCGACTTCGTGGTCGGTGACGTGCACGCGCTCGACTTCCCGGACGGCACCTTCGACGTCGTCCATGCCCATCAGGTGCTGCAGCACGTCGCCGACCCGGTGGCGGCGCTGCGGGAGATGCGCCGGGTCACGAAGCCGGGCGGCGTGGTCGCGGCACGCGACAGCGACTATGCGGCGTTCACCTGGTTCCCGCTGGTCCCCGAGCTGGACGAGTGGCTGGACCTGTATCAGCGGGTGGCCCGGGGCAACGGCGGCGAGCCGGACGCCGGGCGGCGGCTGATGGCGTGGGCACGGGAGGCCGGGTTCACCGACGTCACGGCGACGGCGAGTGTCTGGTGCTTCGCGAACGAGGAGGACCGCGAGTGGTGGGGCGGCATGTGGGAGGAGCGGGTGCTCAACTCCGAGATGGCCGCCTCGGCCAAGCGCACCGGCGCCGCGACCGAAACCGATCTGCGGCGGATCTCGGCCGGCTGGCGCCGGTGGGCCGACGATCCCGACGGCTGGCTGATCATCCCGCACGGCGAGATCATCTGCCGGGATTGACCGGGCAGCGCGGCCGGAGGAGCCGCGCCCGGGGCTACGACGGCGGCCGGAACGCCCAGTGCCACGACTCCCGCGGCACGTTCTCCACGAAGCCGTAGTTCTTGGCGTTCTTCCGCATCCAGGAGAGCGCCTCGGAGTTGAGGTCCAGGTCGGTGGCCATGCCCCAGCCGTGCTCGCTGGTGCCGGGCTTGGCCGCCAGACCGCCCTGCGAGTAGAGGCCCTTACGGCGGACCAGGTCGACCTGCTCGGCGTACGGCCGGTAGGAGTCGGTGATGCCGATCTTGACGCCGTCCCGTTTGGCGTCCTCGATCATCCGGTTCAGTTTCTCGGCGGCCGGTGCCCAGAGCTGGTGCCTGGTGTCACCGACGCGGCCGAGCGCCTCCGGGGGGATCTTGCCGTTGCCGTACGCGGCGAGATCCTCCGGAACGCCCTTGCTGTTGAGTTTGTAGCTCTTGTCCGGCGCGCCGGTGGACGCCACCGCGCTCTGGAGGTGACTGGCGAAGGTCGCCTGCCCGGGCGTCTCCGTCCGGGCACGTGACGTCGTGGTCGCCGCCTGCTGACCCTGGAGCGCGAGGATCCGGCTCTGGATGTCCGCGATACGCGAATTCACTCCCTCGATTCCCACGCCTAACACCTTCGGCGCGCCTCAGGGAATCTGAGGCGCAACCGAAGAGAAACCCGGGACGAACCCGCGGCGCCGCAGGCGAGGAACTCAGGACGCCGGGGCCAGGTCGATCGTGTGCTGGGTGTGGGCCACCTTGGCCTGCAGGTAGCGGACGTTCGCCGGGGACGCGTGCACCCCGGTCGGCCGGACCGCCCGCACGTCGACGCCGAGATCGCGCAGCTGCCGGGACTTGTCCGGGTTGTTGGTGAGCAGGTCGACGGCCTCGGCACCGAGCGCCGTGAGCATCTGCGCGGCGGCGGTGTAGTCGCGCTCGTCGTCGGCGTGCCCCAGAGCCCGGTTGGCCTCGTAGGTGTCCATGCCGGTGTCCTGCAGGGCGTAGGCGTCGAGTTTCGCGTACAGCCCGATGCCACGGCCCTCCTGCCGCAGGTATAGCAGGTACCCGCCGACCTCGCTGATGCGTTCGACGGCCTCGCGCAACTGCGGGCCGCAGTCGCAGCGCAGCGAGCCGAAGACATCGCCGGTCATGCATTCGGAGTGCAGCCGCACGAGCGGCACCTCGGACTTCGCGACGTCCCCGAGGGCGAGCGCGAGGTGTTCCTTACCGTCGGACAGACCGGTGAAGGTGACGACCTCGGCGGTGGTGCGATACCCGTCGGGGAACTCGAGCGGAACGGTGACGCGCGTACGAACCGGCATGCCCTCTCCCAGCACTTGACACTTCAAGTACGGATCGACCGTACGCGCCGGTTCATGAGGTGGCCATGGTTGCGGATGGGTCGCCGATCACAGACTCAGATCCACCTCGGATGTACGATCCGTCCGGTTCGGGAGAATGTTGGTGATGAGCACGATCAGGCAGCCGATAGCCGCGTAGAGCACCAGCACGGTCAGATGACCACCGATCGGCGCCTGCGGGAAGTAGAGATTGTCGCGGACCGCCTGCACCCCGGCACCGGTCGGCAGATGCTCCCCCAGCTCCCGCCCGAAGGCAGGCAGGAACTCCGGCAGGATGCTGGCGCCCGAGATCACCGTCCCGATCGTGAAGTAGAAGGCGCCGAGCAGCGCCCCGGCCGGACCCACCAGCGCGACCGCACCGGCCGTCGACCCGGTCACGGCCAGCGAGATCAGCGAGAAGATGCAGAGCATCTCCACGTGATCGGCACCCTCGCCCACCCCGAACCAGCTCATCGACCAGAGCACCGCGGCGGCCGACCCCACCGCATAGAGGATCAGGGTCGCCAGATGCGCGACGCCACGGCGCCAGGATCTTCGGGTACGGGGAATGAGGCGCCCCAGCCCCATCGAGGCGATCGTGCCGCCCAGGGACAGCGCCTGGGTGAGGAAGCCCAGCGACACCCCGTTGACGTCGTCCGCGGGCAGCGGCACCACGTCGGTCACCTTCGGCGCCGTGATCAGCGACTCGGCCACGGTGACACCGACCGTGTCCCCGCCCTGCGTCATCGCCGTGAGCTGCTGCGCCTTCTGCTGCTGCATGACGTCGCCGTAGGTGGAGCGCAGCAGGGACGCCGCCGAGGCTCCCGCCGCGCCGGCCACGTAGAGCATCGGCTCGTTGCCGGTGACGTCCACCCCGCCGTACACGTCACGCCGTCTGATCGCCGTGACCAGCGCCTCCGCCGAGTCGTAGTCGGCGACCGCGAACGCGCCGCCCTCCTCCAGCATCGTGGTGATCGATCCGCGCTGCTCGGGGCCCGCGACCAGCCCGACCGGCAGGTCGTGCGGCGCGGCCCGGTGCCCCATGCCCAGGTAGTAGGCGGTCAGCAGCAGCTGGACCAGGATGCCGACGACACAGACGGCCGTCGCGAACCGGCGGAACTCCCCGGCCGGCGTCTCGGCAGCCCCGGGTTTCTCGTCCGCTTCGGGCTCGCTGTCCGTCATCAGCCGAGCCTCGCCGAATCAGCGCGCCTACGTGGCCAGATCAGCGGGATCGGTGTTGGCTCCGCAGAGCAGTACGACCACCCGTTCACCAGGAGCGGGACGGTAGGCGCCGGAGAGCAGGGCGGCCTGTGCCGACGCGGTGCCGTGCTCCACGACGATCCGGTACTCGTCCCACAGCCGGCGGCGGGCCTCGACGATCGCGGCGTCGTCCACCAGAACCGAGTCGATCTTCGCGGCACGCGCCAGCTCGAAGGCGATGCCGCCGACACGGCGGGCGCCGAGCGAGTCAGCGGCGACGCCGCCGACCGGCACGTCGACCGGCTCCCCGGCTTCCAGCGCCGCATGCAGGGCACGTGCGCCGATCGACTCGACCGCGACGATCCGGGCATTCCGCGAGACGGCGGAGATGACTCCGGCGAGCAGACCGCCCCCGCCCACCGCCACGATCACCGTGTCGAAATCGAGCTGTTCCATCAGCTCCAGGCCGAGCGTGCCGTTTCCCGCCACCATCGCCGGATCGTCGTAGGCGTGGCAGAACCGGGCGCCGGTCTCCGCGGCCCGGACGATCGCGGCCGCGTACGCCTCCGCGTACTCCCCGCCCTCCTGCACCACCCGCGCGCCGAGCTTGCCGAGTTTCGCCACCTTGACCGCAGGCGCCGTGACCGGAACGAACACCTCGACCGGATGGCCCAGCTCGCGGGCCGCGTAGGCAGCGGCCAGCCCGGCATTGCCGCCCGAAGCGGCGATGAGCCCGGCCGCGGACACCTCGCCGGCGAGAATCTGGTTCATCATGCCGCGGGTCTTGAACGACCCCGCGTGCTGGGTGAACTCGAGCTTGAACCACCGATCCGGGCCGGCGGCGAGCACCGGGGTCCGCCGGATCCGGCCGTCGATGCGCTTCGCCGCGGCACGCACGTCCGCCAGGTCGACCACGACGCCAGCCTAGGCCACGCTCCAGGAGACCCGGCTCGACCCGACGGGTAAACGTTCACCCACGAGCTTGGCCAGGTCCAGCAGGCGGTTGGAGAAGCCCCACTCGTTGTCGAACCAGCCGCGCACCTTCACCCCGCCGTCCGCCGTGGTCTGCGTGCCGGACGGGTCGAACAGGCAGGATGCCGAGCAGTTCTTCACGTCGACGGAGACCGTCGGGTCGGGGTCGTAGGCGAGCACCCCGCGCAGCGGCCCGGCCGCCGCCTCGGCCATGGCCCGGTTGACCTCCTCGGCCGTCACCGGGTGGCTGGTCTGGCCGGACAGCTCGGCCAGCGAGCCGATCGGGGTGGGCACGCAGTAGTAGCTGTAGCGCATCTCGCCGATCTCCGGCAGCGCGACGCGGACCAGGTCACCGACCACGTAGTTGTGCGGGATGATGCTCTCCCCGATGGCCCGCCCCAGCCGGGGGTCGTCCCGCGAGTTGCCGACCATCGAATCCTGCACCCGCTGCCAGCCCTGGCTGGCCAGGATGACCGAGGTGTTCACCGAGCGCAGCCCGAACCGGTCGAGCAGCACCTTCGCCATCACGGTGAGGGCGTTGACACCGCACGAGGCCGGGGAGACCACGTCGTGCGCGACCGGGTCGTAGCTCTGATGGTTGGCCCCGACGATCAGGAACGCGTCCGGGTCGTCGGCGGAGGCGCTGATCACCACCTTGCGGGCGCCACCGTGGGAGATGTGCTGGCGGGCCGTCGTCCCGGCCCGGAACCGGCCGGTCGCCTCGATCACCACGTCGACCCCGTGCTCTGCCCACGGGATCCGATCCGGGCGCTCGTGGCGGAACGCCCGGATGGCGTGGTCGTTGACCACGAGATAGTCCCCGCGGGCGGTCACGGTACCCGGGAACGCGCCCCGGATGCTGTCGCGGCGCAGGCCGTACGCCAGCTTGTCGGTCGTGGCGATGTCGTTCACCGCGACGATCTCCACACCCGGGTGTGGCATGGACGCCACGATCCGGGTCAAACTTCGGCCGATCCGCCCGAGTCCATTGATCCCGATCGCGACAGTCATCGAGCGCTCCTCGATTGTGAGGCTTTGTCAGCATTTCCCCCGTGACTCGGCCGACCCGGTTTCCATAAGGGTCCACGCGCCGTCACGATACCGACACTATGAGTTGTGCAAGTTGCACGTCAACGGACGACATTCTCACACCACGCAGTCGAGTGGCGACACAAACCCCATCGAGCACTATGGACGACTGTCCGGCATGCTGGGGTTGTGCCCGTGCTCATCTCCCACCCGCTCGCCGACGAGCCATGGGCACAGTGGATCGCCGGCGCCCTCCGCGCCGCAGGTCACGAGGTCGTCCTCGACCCCGCCGACCCGGCCTTCGCACAGCGCCTCACCGAGGCCCGGCACAGCGGCACCGGCCCGGTCCTGCTGCTGCTCTCCGCCGAACACCGGGCCACCGCCACCGACTGGGAGCTGCTGGTTCACTCCCCCGCCCTCGTCGGCCGTCTCATCACCGTGCGCCTCGACGCGTGCGAGGCACCCCGCGTCCTGCGCGCCCTGCCCTGCCGCAGCCTGCACGACCTCGACGAGGAGGAAGCCCTCGAGATCGTGCTCAACCTGGCCGGCGGCATCCGCCGCGAGAAACTCCGGACCCGGGGCCCGCGCGCCACTTGCGGCTGGTGACCGACAGGCCTCCACACCCCGATGTCGTACGGGACAAGCCGCCAGTTTTCGCGCGATACTCCATTCGGCGAACCCCTGTTCCGCCGGGAACGCCGCGGCGCCGTTCAGCCGGCAACGCCCGATCGTGTTCAGCGGGCAACGCCCAGGTGCTGTTCAGCCGGCAACGCCCGGGTGCCGTTCAGCCGGCAACGCCCGGGTGCCGTTCAGCCGGCAACGCCCGGGTGCCGTTCAGCCGGCAACGCCCGGGTGCCGTTCAGCCGAGGAACGCCCGGTGGAGTAGGAACAGCCCGATGGCTGTCCCGAACGTGACGATCAGATACCGCAGAACCCGCTGCGGCAGGCGCCGGGCCAGACGCGCGCCGGCGTACCCCCCGATGATCGTGGCCGGAGCGAGCGTGACCGCCGCAGCCCAGTCGACCCGGGCGAACGCCGCGAAGACCACCAGCGTGACGAGACCCACCGTGGCGGACAGCACGTTCTTCAGCGCGTTGATCCGCTTCAGGGGCTCGTCGATGATCAGGGCCAGCGCCGCCACGTACATCACCCCGAGCGCCGCCCCGAAGTAGCCGCCATAGATCGCACCGGCGAAAACCGTGACCTGAAGCGTCACCGCCGCCCGCCGGGACGACATGCCACGCGGATGTCCGACCAGGCCACGCAGCCTTTCCTGAAAAGCCAGCGTCGCCGCCGACCCCAGCACCAGGAACGGCACCACCACCTCGAACGCCCGCGCCGGGGTGAGCAGCAGCAGCGCGCAGCCCGCCGCCGTACCCAGAGCCGCCGCCGGAATCGTGACCCGCACCCGGCGCCCCTGCCCGGCGAGATCGGCCCGGCTCCCCACGACACTGGACACATACCCAGGGAACACCGAGACCGAGTTCGTCACGTTCGCCTCAACCGACGGAAGTCCGGTAGCGATCAGCGTCGGAAACGTGATCAGCGACCCGCCCCCGGCGATCGCGTTAGCCGCCCCGGCCGCGATCCCGGCCGACACGAGCAGCAGGATGTGCGTGAGATCCATGGTGCAGGTGAATCTACGTCCTCAAGCCCGCCCCGGCCCGCCGATCATCCCGGCGAGACCCCAGCGCCGTATCAACCCACCGGAAACAGCCCTGAGCACTGGCCGCGAGCAGCCAGCCAGACCCCAGCGCCGTATCAACCCGCAGGAAACAGCCCTGAGCACTGGCCGCGAGCAGTCGGCCAGAGACCCCAGCGCCGCATCAACCGGCCAGACCCCAGCGCCCTATCAACCCGCCGGAAACAGCCCTGAACACCAGCTGGGCACACCCAGCCAGACCCCAGCGCTGTATCAACGGGCGGGATACAGCGGTGAGTGCCAGCCGGACCGGAGGCGGTGACGGGGCGGCACGTAGGATTGCGGCGCGACGGACGAGTCGGCTGGGCGGTCGCGTCGGCATCCTTGCGGTGCCGCCGAGGAACGTCCGGACTCCGCAGAGCAGGGTGGTTGTTAACGGCAACCCGGGGCGACCCGCGGGAAAGTGCCACAGAAAACAGACCGCCGACGGCGTACGCCGTCGGTAAGGGTGAAACGGTGAGGTAAGAGCTCACCAGCACCCCGGGTGACCGGGGTGGCTCGGTAAACCCCACCCGGAGCAAGGCCAAGCAAGGCCCGAGCCGCAGGGCGAGGGCCGGCGCAGGCGTTCGAGGGCTGCTCGCCCGAGCCTGCGGGTAGGCTGCTCGAGCCTGCCGGCAACGGCAGGCCTAGATGGATGGCCGCCACCGGCGACCTTGGTCGCCGGGCACAGAATCCGGCGTACAGGCCGACTCGTCCGCCGCCCTCAAGGTGATCGCGACCTTAAGGGCGCTGACCTCTTCTTATTACTAGGTGTTGTTGGTCAACATTGGCCAACCTTGGTTGGCGTCCAACGCCCTGGAGACGCCCTGACGCCCTGGAGACGCCCTGACGCAGCACTCTGGGAGCACCTTCCGCTCTTTACACCAAGTCACTGGTCGACTACGCATCTATGTATGAAGCTTGTGCGTCGATACTGGGGCCTGGTCGCCTTGGCCATCCTTCTAACGGCCTGGTGGACGACCGAAGTCGGACCCGGCTTCTTGTACATACTCTCCGGGCTGGTGGTGGCATGGTCGCTGTTTTCAGCGCCAGCTTGGTGCGGTGCACCGACTCGTGACGGCAACTTTTGCCGCCGCAACTCTTCGGGGCTCATGTTCGGTTGCCACCTGCGTCAGCACCGTTGGGAGAAATTCAAGACGCTCTTCTACCAGCGGCGCTGGGCTGCAATCACCCGAGGCATGTGGGCCTCACCCACCGCAAGGCTCGCTACCGTCTCCGGAGCAATCGGAACCGTGTCAGCCCTGGCCACAGGGGTCAAAGACTTCGGCCCAGGCGTAACGAACCTGCTAGGGATTTGAACCCCATAGATCCTTCGAGGCAGGCAAGGCATCGATATCCGACACTTAGGCCGCCTGGCCTGGGCAGGGACTGTGATCGTCTGACAACGTCTTACATGCCTTGCTGGCCTCATTTGTGCCCGGCGCGTGCCGGATGATCAAGGCCCGCGTCCCGGAGTCGCGCGCTGTCTCTAGCCTTAATTGCATGACTCCGTGGTGGGTAGCCCTCATCAGTGCTCTTTCCGGCGGGATGCTCGGCGGCGCTTTCAGCCTGTGGAGCGTCAAGGTCGTCCAGGACCGCACTGACAGGCGGGAGACGGCCAAGCTTGAGGCCGAACATGCCCGTGACCTACATAGGTTGGAGGGCGAGAAGCCGTCCCGACTACGACCGGACCGTGTCGCGATGCTCTACGAGATCGGTGAGCTGTTGCACGGCTTCGAATCTCTTATGGAGATCATCTTTGACGGGTTGGGCGACGACGGCGAGGCGTCCGACTGGATCCCGGTAGCTGCCGATGCTGGCGATTTCATTCACCAACACCGCAAGCTCGACATTCGCGTGCGCCTCCTCTTCCAGCATGAGGAAAACATGGTTGACAGCTGGAAGGCATTTGGCGCTCGGCTGACCGGCCTCAACCAGACCGTAGAGTTTGGTGATCAGTGGGTCGAGCCGAGTGTGGTCAAAGACCCAGAAGCCAACAGAAAAGCACACTGGCTGACCATCCTGAAGGTAGCTAAAGACGCCAGGGAAGCTGCTGAGAACCTCGGAGTTGCCCTCACAGGCGCCATGAAGCGAATCGACACGGAGTAGGTCATCCCGAACGCCCTACTTCGCTAGGCACGCCCTCAAGGTCAGCATCGAGTAACGTTCGATCACGTACAAAGCCTTTTGAATGGAAATAGCTATGACTGATCCGCAGGCAATGGGGCTGGCCGCGACGCCCTACGGCTTCACGCCCGACGAGCTCGCCGATGCCGCGCGTGTGATGAGCGGGACGCATCCCGTCGAAGTCCGGCCACTCCAGCGGGGCGGATCGGGCTGGGATGTTGAGATCTTGCTCCAAGGTAGCTACGTGGTCCTGATGGCCCTTGGCCCGAATCTTGCCGCGTCGGCAATTTGGGATGGCCTCAAGCTGCTGTTGGTGAACTTCCGGCGTACCCATGGACCATCGCGTCCTGAGCCTCTCGTCACTTTCAAGATCAACGAGGCGGGCGACGGCGGGCGCAGCGTGGAGGCCTTTGTCCGAACGGATGACCCCGAAGTTCTTCGACGGGCGATGAACGGCCTCACCGATGCCATTTCTGCCACCTTTGATCGTTCAGAGGAGGAGTGGAGTTACGTCGTCTATGAGGAGGACAACGGCGGCTGGAGCCCAGCCGAAGAGTAGATCTGATCACCACTCGATCCAGAGGAGTCATCCCGGTCGCCTGGGCTCCGCCATGCTGGACCACCGCCAGGGCGTCAAATAGCCCCATCGTTTGACGCCCTGGCGGTGGTGTGGCATCCCTCTGGGCAGGCGATCGGGATGACTCCGGCACACCTGCCCACAAGTTCTCCGCATGTAGGCAACGGCGCCATCCTGGGAGCCTGCCCGTCCGGCGAGGACATCAGATCTTGCCTCGATCAGCCAGAAGCCCTCGCACTCCTCGTTACTGAGGGCGGCCGGGGCTTCTCTGTATCTACTTCGCGCCTGCCGCCGGGCTGGAACCGCCGTGGGTGCGCCCAGCGAAGCGGCCGGGCGCGGGCCCCGCGAGCGGCGGGCCTCCGGCCCGGCCCTGCTGGGCGGCGCGAGCGGCCGGCGGAGCTGGCCGCCTTGAACCCGTATAGAAACTTCTCACAAGCTAACTGCTGGCTAACAGGGAAACCGAACGCTGCGACCACTCATCCGCCAAGACCGAGTAAAGGAGAGAGTCTCGCCAGGCTCCGTTAGTGAAGACGTGGTGCCGAATACGTCCTTCGTATTGCATGCCCAGCTTGACTGCCACGGCGATGGACGACTCGTTGTCCGGGCCAATAGCGGCCGAGATACGGTGAAGACCGAGCACACGGAACCCAAAGTCTGTAAGTACTTCGGCCGCGTCCGTTGCGTACCCATGCCCCCAGTGTTCCGCTGCGATGGCATAGCCGAGCTTCGCGGCTTTGACCCCGTCGAACCCAAGCCGACAGAACCCCACGAACTCATCGTCCGCTGTCACGGCCAAGTAGTACTCGGTTCGAGGTTCTAACCTGGCTCGTTCCATAGCTCCGCTGATCATGTTCTCGGCCTCAACCCCGCTGCGGCTGTCGAACGAGAGCCATTGCGTGACGCGGTCGTCGCCTACGACGGATAAAGAAGCGGCCGCGTCCTCCATCCGGAATTCCCGGAGCTGGACGACACGGCCGCTGAGTTCTACGGGGTACATGCCCCGATCTTGCCCTACCGCGGCAGGGACCTCAGAGGTGTAGTGGTGAAGTCTTCGATCTGCTCGATCATGTCGGTCGCTTCGGCGGCGAGACCGGCCCGGCTCACGGCCTGGTGGACTCGCTGGACCGAGTGGATGATGCCGTTGATGCGCTGGCTGGGTTCCAGGTCGAGCACCGGGGACACCGCTTCGTACGCTCCCTCAATCTCACCCGCAGCGATCCGCGCAATGGCGAGGTCCGCCTGTGAGCCGGCCTGGTCGCCGAATGCCCACGCCGGATCCCGCCGATCGGCGTAAGCGGCGACCGCCCGTTCGGCGTAGCCGACCGCCTGCTCGTGGCCCGGCAGCCAGGCAAGCGCGTCGGCGGCGTAGTACACGGTCCT
Organism: Actinoplanes sp. NPDC023801; assembly: GCF_040639655.1. NCBI lineage: Bacteria > Bacillati > Actinomycetota > Actinomycetes > Micromonosporales > Micromonosporaceae > Actinoplanes > Actinoplanes sp. NPDC023801. Next base: position 82,164 of record NZ_JBFAAI010000014.1, read on the forward strand.
CGGCTGGTTGAAGGTACAGGTCCCGCCCAACTCGTCCATCTCGTCGGGCTCGACGTGATGCCACGCCTCCTCCGCTGCCCGGATCGCGGTCATTGCCTTCTCGCTGTTGCCGAGAGCTGCGTACGCGCGGGCGGCACTGACCGGGAGCCAGACAGACGCGGTGCCGCTGCTGCGGGAGGCGAACACTGTTCCCATCTCGGCGTAGCGGACAGACTCTGCGTAGCGTCCGGCCCAGTAGGAGACGAGGGACTGAAGGCCGCGAAGCCAGGCTCGGAGCCCGTTGTGGTCGGCCTGGTCCGCACACAGGATCGCGGTGCGCGCCTGCAACATCGCCGCGTGAGGATCTGCCAGGTCGTGCGAAGCCTTTGCCAGAAGACCGCTCGTCACGCTGGCGAGGAAGTGCAGTTGACGGGCCTGCTGGGGAGTCTGGCGCCGCTCCAGCAGAGTGAACAGGGTGTCCTGCGTTTCGGCGAGATCGCCGAGAATCTCAGGCAACGGTCGCTGCGGGTACGCCAGCGCCAAACGCTGAACGTCATCGCGGAGCTGGTCGACGGCCTCCGGAGTGGTGCTCTCGGAGGTGAGTAGCGCGAAGCGACGGGCTCGGTCGGCTGCCATGACGAGGATGCTCCTTTCGTTGCCGGGAGACGGCAGCACCAATGAGCTGTCATTCGCCGGCGGCGGGGTGACTTCGAGAACCGATTGGTAGGGACGGAGCAAGTCCTCCAGCGACATCCCGAACATCGACTGAAGCGCACGCCGCGTTGCGGGTGTCGCTCCGGTCGATCCCCGCTCACCACGGGCCAGTCGGCCAAGGTGCCGAGCGCTGATCGTTGCGTGCTCGTCCAGGCGGGAGAACTCCACGACCATCTCTTCGTAGGTTCGGTTCCGCTGCTGGATGAGGTGCTCAAGCACGGTCCGGGGTTCGGGGCGCGATCTGGACACGCTGTGTATCCCCTCCCTGTGTCTTCCGGTTCTTTCCTCGACGGTGACTCACGCTGACATGCCTGTTCAACCGATGTCCGTCAGAGGTCCACGAGATGTCCGGCATTGGTCCACACCGGGACCTCGATAGGTCCCTGTCGATCACCGCATTCTTCGATTGTGCCCGCTGCCACTCCCGGCAGCGACCCGATACCGGAGAGGCGGTGGCGTGATGAACGTCCCCGGAATGATTCCCGTCCTGGTCTTCGTCGGGGGGTGCGTGCTGATCGGCCTGGAGATCTGCTTCATCCTGCTGGTCAATCACGGGCGTACCCCACGTAACCGCCGACACCCGAGGCGGCAGACACGCGTTCGCGAGCGCGTGGGTTAGTTAGTCGATCAATGTCGCCAACTGACGTAATCTGGGAGGGATGCCCACGCCTGTAAACGCCGACCAGCTGCCCACCGACTGGTGGACGGCCACCGATTGCGCGGCCTTCCTCGGCATCACGCGGAGCACTTGGGCGGCGTACGTGGCCCGTGAGCAGGCACCGGCTTCCGAACGGATGTTCGGCCGCTCGCCGGTGTGGCGTCCGGCGACCGTCAGAGCGTGGGCTTCCTCCCGGCCTCGCCGTTCCAAGTAGGCACGTCCTCACCTCAGCACACCACTAGCGAATACAGCACTGGAGCTGTATGGTCGCTTTTACAGCACCGGCGCTGTATATCGTCGGATGTTCACCCGGACAGTCACCCATGGTGGGTGCGTCATAGATGCCAAGGAGTCAACAAATGGCCAACCAGCCCCGAATCAGCACTCAGCCGCGTCTGCTGCTGGACACCACGGGCGTCATCTTCGAGATGGCGGACGAGATCATGCCGAAGCTCGATGACAAGGGTGCGCAGAAGATCGACACCCGGGACACGGGTCTGCCGATGTGGACCGCGCCGGTGTTCGGTCGCGGTCGTACGCCGGGCAAGAAGTGGAGCGCGCAGATGAACGTCACGATCGTCAGCGCGGAGCGTCCGAACGTTCAGGACGGCGACCAGGTCCACCCGGTCGACCTGGAGGCGCTGCCGTGGGTGTCGGAGCAGAACGGCAAGACCCGTTCCGGTGTCGCTTTCAAGGCGTCCGGTCTGGAGGTTCTGTCCGGTCCGACGGCTCTCAAGGCGGCCTGACCCCTATCCGTCTGGCTCCTGAAGCCACAACGAGTCACAGGACGCGGGGCCGCCAGAGATTGGCGTCCACGAGCGGCCCCGCACCTGCTCTTTCAGCAACTCCTAGCCCTCCGGAGAGGGAGGAATCGTCATGCAGAAGTGTAGCCGTCGCAGAGTGATCGGCGGCAACGGCAAGGGGCAGTCCGTCACGGTCGTTGAGGCCCCGGTCCTGCAAAGCCAGCGTCGCAAGGCGCTCATCACGTTCTGGGTCACCCTGGCGGTGACCGGTCTGCTCGGCGGCACTGTCGCATCGCACTACATGCACCCGATCCTCGGCATCCTGACCGGGCTCGCTGCGGGCTTCTTCCTGGGCATTCTGCTCGGGTTCCTGGTCCTGGTGTGGCCGATCATCAGGATGGTCTGGTGGTGGCTGCCAGAAATCCTGATCAGCGCGGTACTGGTCTACGGCTGGGTGCTGTTGATGACTTCAACCCCGTTGTGGGTGTCGCTCGTGGTCGTGGTCGCGCTCGCTGCTTCTGCTCTGGCCCGGGTGGTTCGATTCGCAGTGATGTCGGTGTTCTGGTGCCTGGCGGTCCGGCATCGGCTGCGGATGTGCTTCGCCGCGTTCATCGCTAAGAATCGGCAGGGCACGTTGCCGTTCATCCTGCTCGCCCGGCCTACCCCGGCCGGTGAACGGGTGTGGGTCTGGCTCCGGCCCGGTCTCGCGCTGCACGATCTGGAACAGGAAGGTCAGCTGCAACGGCTGGCGGTGGGCTGCTGGGCCAACGAAGTCCGCGTCATCCGCGCGTCGCGCAAGCACGCGGCGTTGATTCGTCTCGACATCACCCGCCGCGACACGCTGGCGGACACGGTGCTGTCGGGCCTGCCGGACTTTGTGCCCGAGGACATGCCGGCCAACGCGCCGACCTCCCCGGCCGTCCCGCCGGTCGGCGTGAACCTGAACGACGTCCCTGTGCGCCCTCGGCGTTCCCCGGACACCAATGAATCCCGGTCGCGTCGCGGACGCCAGCCGGAACCGTCGCCCTCCGACGACTTCGACCCCAACGACTACGCCTGACCCTTCCTGACACGTAGGTGTCAAGAACTTTCCATCACGGTTCCGGCGTGGCCATCGACCGTCGGTCACCAGCGTCACGCCGGACCATCCCTCCGCTATCCGATCGGAGCCACGGCGCTATGTCCTCGCCATTCGCCCGGCCGAATATCCCGGTCGGTCCCTCCATGTCCATATTCGATCCGCTGTTTCTCGGCATCGACGAATTCGGTCACCCGGTCTACCTGCCCCTGATCTACCGGAATCTGCTCATCGGCGGAGAGCCCGGCGCCGGGAAATCGTCGCTGCTCAACACCATCATTGGCACCGCTGCGCTGTGCACTGATGTCCGTCTGTGTCTGCTCGACGGCAAACTCGTCGAACTCGGCCTGTGGAAGGGCTGCGCTGACGTGTTCGTCGGCCCGGACCTTGACTTGGCGATCCTTACCCTGGAACGCCTGCAAACGGTCATGGACAACCGGTACACGTTCCTCGACTCAGTTCGCCGGCAGAAGTTCATCCCGGCCGACGTGTTCGAGGCGATCCTGGTCGCGATCGATGAGATCGCCTGCTTCTCCGCCACCATGGGCGACAAGAAGGACCAGGAACGATTCATGGTCCTGCTCAGGGACCTGGTTGCACGTGGCCGGGCCGTCGGCATCATCGTCATCGCCGCGACTCAGCGGCCTTCTTCGGACATCATCCTGCCGTCGCTGCGGGACCTCTTCGCCTGGCGGTTCGCCGGACGGTGCACCAACGACGTGTCCTCGGACATCGTCCTCGGGCACGGCTGGGCGGCGAAGGGCTACTCGTCCAACACCGTCGATCCCCAGAACCAGGGATGCGGCTTCCTCATCGGTGAAGGCGGGACACCAGGCCTGGTGAAGGCCGCCTACCTCACCAACGAGGACATCATCCGCGTCGCGGACTACGCCGCCTGGGTGCGGCGCACGCGAGCGGCCAAGCCCACCACCGGATTGAGGGCAGTCGCATGAACACCGTCACCGCTCTGATCCCGCGTGTCCGCCGCGACCACCACGGCCGGGCACAGGCGATCCGCTGCACCACCTGCGGTACCTGGCGCAAGCCGCACCGCTTCGCCCGTAACTCCGTCACCTGTCGCCGATGCCCGTTCGGTCCGGTCGGCAGATACCTCGTCGCCTACGCGGCCAAGCACCGCTGACACACGGCTCCACCAGCACCAACCACATAGGAAAAGCCGACGAACCGGTCTCAGCCCTGGAAAGCACGCCCGGCCCGTCGGCCACCACCACCGCCCCCGAAAGGACGTGGCGTCATGCACCGTACCCAAAACCCGACCGGCACCGCAGCCGACACCACCACCGAACTGGTGGTGACTCCGGCTCTCACCCTGCGCGGGGCCGCCGACTACCTCGAACTCCGCGGCTGGGCTCGCGCCCGCTACTACTCCGGAGACGGGGCCTTCCCTTCGGCCTGCGCCCTCGGCGCGATCGGCATGGCCGCTCACGGCTGCCGTACCTCGATCCCGACCACTGCCCTTCTGGAAACCCAGGGCGACTTCCGCCGCGCGGCCGGCTACTTGACCATCTACCTCAACGAGCAGGGCATCGGCTCCTTCCACAGCGAAGGCGACACCGACCTGACCGACATCGTCGGCTGGAACGACAGCGACTGCCAGACGGCCAAGAACGTCATCGCCACCCTCCGGGCGGCGGCCGACGAATACGACTGGGAGCACGCGTCCGAGGACGACCTCGAAACCTATGCCGAGAACGAACTCGACAACGACCGGATCCCCGCCCGTGAAGGCTTCCTCGCTTGGCTGGCGGCCCACCGATGAAGGCCGCGACCCGTTCCCGCTGGCACCGTCGTTGTCGCCGCTACCTGATCACCGCCGCGCCCGCCGACCTGGGCTACGGCTACTCCCGCGAAACCGAGCCGATCACTGCTGAGCCGGTGCCGGTCCCTGCGCGCATCGAGCTGTTCTTCTTCACGGGCCGCGCCACGCGGAGGGCCGTCGCATGACTCTCCCGAAGTGCGACCACCAGACAGTGCCGCCGCGCACCTGCCTGGACATCGGCGATGTCGCCGACTTGCTCGACCGGGCCGCCGCCTACCTCGTCCAGAACGGGTGGACCCCGGCTGCCCTATACGACACCCATAGCGGGTGCAGGGCCAACTGCTGGGTGCATCGCACCCACCGCTACTCCGCCTCGGCCCTGGGCGCTATCCGCGCCGCCATGTTCGGCCGGGCCGTGTTCTACCTGGACCACACCAGCGATGAAGCGCTGCACGTCTACACCGCCGCCGTCGAGTGGTTCAACTCCTACCTGCTCACCGTCGGCCATGCCCGACGGCACGCCTCCCTCTTCGACTGGGAGACCGCCCCGAACCGCACCCGGGTGCACGTAATCGGCGCGCTTCAGTACGCCGCCTCTGCCTACCGCCTTCACTCGCGGAGGACTGCCGCATGACCACCTCCACCACGAAGCCCGACCTGACACCTACGTGTCAACCGTTCACCTCTGCCGGACTGCTGTCCGCTCTCGAATCCGCCTGGACCGCCATCCGGACCCGGCACCCCGAGGTTCCGGAAGTCGTTCTGATCGTCGGCTCTGGCTCGCCGGCCAAACCCAACGCCTCGCTCAAGTACGGGCACTTCGCCTCCCTGCGCTGGCAGCACGGCGACCGCCAGCTGCCCGAGGTGCTGATCTCCGGTGAGGGCCTTAAGCGGTCCCCCGCCGAAATCCTCGTCACCCTGCTGCATGAGGCCACCCACGGTCTCGCCGACGTGCGCGGTGTGCAGGACACCTCCCGTCAGGGCCGTTGGCACAACAAGAAGTTCGCCACCCTCGCCGCCGAACTCGGCCTCAAGGCGGAAAAGGACGACCGGCTCGGCTACTCCCCCTGCACCCTCACCGACCAGGCCGCCGCCGACTACGGCGACGTCATCACCGGTCTGGCCGAGCAGCTGGGCATCTACCGGCACCCGGAGACCTTCGGTCCCGGCAAGGAGCGCACGAACAACAACAACGGCGTCTCCTGCGAATGCGAGTGCCCCCGCAAGATCCGCCTGTCGGTGACGGCCTTCGAGGAAGGCCCGATCGTCTGCGGCGTCTGCGAGGCCGCGTTCCTGCCCGAGGACATCGACCGGGACACCTACACCTTCCCGACGTTCGGCCAGCCGTGCACCCACGGCGACGACCAGGCCGACGACGTCCCGGCCGCCCCTGAAGACCCGGAGGACTCGATGCGCTTCTACGACCCCACCGGTGAGCGGCACGGCGGCACGCCGACCTACCCGTTCCGGATGGCACCCACCGACCTGGCTACCCGCCGCCAGCTGCGGGAGCAGGGCCTTCGCCCAGGCGGTCAGGAGATCGCCGCCCAGATCCTGTGGCGTCGCGGGGACCGCGTCGCCTACCTGTACCGCATCGATCAGGCCAAGCCCAAGCGAGAGGCCACTCCGGCTCAGCGTGCGGCAATCAGCAAGGCCCTGGCAGCGCGTCGGACCTGCCCCAAGTGCGGTGACATAAAGGACTACTACATCTCCACCCGCAACGAGATGTGCGGCGACTGCCTCACCGGCGGTGCCGCATGACTCAGCCGACTCCTCCCACCGAACAACAGCCGTGCCCGTGCGGCGACCACTACTGCGCGGACCTGATGCCGAAGGGCCAGGACCGTTCCGACTGCTGCCAGTACTGCGGCTACTACGACTGCGACGTCTGCCGCTGGACCGACCCGAACCGCCCCACCAGCCGGTGGTGGACCCGATGAGTCTGTTCAACCAACAGCGTGTTCGAGTCGAACTCAACTCACTGGGCTTCTTCGCTCCCGAGCAGCCGTGGGAGGCGTTCTGCCCGTGCTGCGTGCTCGTCCTCGGCGCCTTCGCCACCTGGCCCGAGGCCACAGCGCGGGCACTGGAACACCTGCGGCGTGATCACTGCCGGTTCTGCATCGAGCGCAACATGCCCGCCGGCCGTGATCCCGTGCTGGGCGAACTCTTCGAGCGCTGCCCGGTCTGCACCGACGAGTGCCCCGGCTGTGACGGCATCGCCGTCCATCCGATCGCTTACGCCACCTTCGCCGACCTGGTCGACGACCTGGCATCGATCAACCTCACACCCATTTTCTGCGAAGACTGCCACGGCGTCGTGGCGGTCCTCCCTCTCGATCCGGAGGTCTACGCGTGACCACCATCGCTCTCACGACTGCTCTCACGTTCGCCGTCATGGCGGTCACCCTGCACGCCGCTCACCAGGTCGGCGACCACATCATCCAGACCGACGACAACGCCGCCGGAAAGGTCGGTCCCGGCCGTAGCGGCTGGCAGCACGTGCTGATGCACGTCACCACCTACCACCTCACCGCCTCGGTCATGATCACCATCACCATCTTGTTCCTGGACCTGCCAGTCACCGGGCTTGGTCTGGCCACCGGACTCGGATTTTCCTTCATCACTCACGCGGTCATCGACCGCCGCTGGCTCGTGCGCTGGCTCCTCGACAACACCGGCTCCGCCGCCTTCGCCGATCGGCAGACCCCGATCTGCGGCATGTACCTCGCCGACCAATCCCTTCACTACTGCTGCCTCTGGGTCGCCTCCCTGCTCATCGCCTGTCTCTGACGAAAGGACGTCATCTCATGAACGCCAACCCCACTCGCCACCGGTACTTCATCTCCTTCACCAGCGAGGGCCGTCGCGGCCGTGAATTCCGCAACGCCGAGATCGTGGTCAAGGACCTGATCTCCAACATCGACCAGATCCGGGACCTGTCTGACCAGCTGGCCAGTCAGGGTTACCAGAACCCCGTCATCCTCTCCTTCTCCCTGTTCGCCGAACCGGCTCAGCGGCCCACGCCGTCGCGGGCCTACTCATGACCACCGCCGCGTCTGTAACGGACGCACCCGCACCCACCACACCGCCTAAGCGGATCTCCGTCGACGGTGTGCAGTTCCTCATCCTGATCGTCATCGTCCTGCTCGTTGGCGGCATGGCCGGAGCAGCCTCGTTCACCCACGTCAAGGAATGGACTCTCGACAACAGCCCGACCGGAACCGACGAATGGTTCGGCTGGGCAAACGCGGTCATCTCGGAGCTGATCCCGACCGCAGCCATCATCGAGATCGGCCGTCGCCGTCGCCGTGACCCGCGTGCGGATGTCCGGTACCCGATGGTCCTGTTGTTCGGCGCGGTGCTGTTCTCCCTCACCGCGCAGCTCGCCGTCGCCAAGCCCGGCGTCTCCGGCTGGGTGGTCTCCGCCCTGCCCGCGCTGGCCTTCCTCGGCCTGTCCAAGCTCGTCTTCTCCGCCACCAGCAAACGGCCCACCAACCCGGTCGCGGCTGAAAAGCCGGCCACCTCACCCGCCACGTCATCTGACACCACGCGCGTAGAGGTCCGCCCGGCCGCCGCATCCACGACCAGGGCCACCGCCCCCGCCAAGAAAGCAGCACCGGCGAAGAAGACACCCGCGAAAAGGACCCCGGCCAAGAAGACCACCGCACCGGCAGCAGCGGCACCCGCCCCTGCCCCGGAGACAACCGCGCCCACCGCCCCGGCACCGGCTGCACCGGAACCCCGGTACCCGGACGCGCTGCTGAACAACGCCCGGACCATCGCCGCCTCGCACCGCGAGACCAACGGCAACGACATCAACGCCGGCCAACTCGCCGTCCGGCTGCGCGTCTCCAGCGCCATCGCCCGCGACCTGCTCGCCAAGCTCGAATCCCACCCGACCCTGCCGGAGAACACCCGGCCCCACAACGGCACCCCGATCGGGGCCGCCCGATGAGCAGCTCGACGCTGCCTCTCACACCCACCACCACTTCCCTGGTGGTGGGTGCGGGGGAGAACGCCGAGACCTACTGGCCCTGGGCAACCCCCAAGGCCGGCCCCATCCGCGAGCACCCGGACGCCCGGCTCGGGTTCGACCCTGCCGAAGTCGCGTCAGCCCGCCGCCGTGTCCGTTCCGGTGAGTTCCCCGAGTGGCTCGACCACATCAGCGCGGTCGCCTCCTGCACCCGCCCGATCCGGCTGTCCGGGCAGATCGAAGTCAAGAACCGCGACGGCTCCCTGATGCACGTCATCGACACCGCATCCATGCCCGATGGCGTCATCTACACACCGTGCGGCAACCGCCGCGCTTCCGTCTGCCCGTCCTGCGCCGAGGTCTACCGCCGCGACACCTTCCAGATCCTCCGTGCCGGGCTGGAAGGCAACCGCTACGGCCTGCCCCCACTCGACCAGCACATCGCAATCTTCCTCACCGCCACCGCACCCTCGTTCGGGCCGGTCCACCACCGCGTCGTCAAGACCCATGCCGCCGACTGCAAGAGCCGGGAACGCTGCACCTGCCGGGCCTCCGTCTGTCGACCATTCGGCAACACCTGCCCGCACGGCGCGGAGATCCGCTGCACGCTGCGGCACAAGACCACCGATCCCGCTGTCGGCACCCCGTTCTGCCTCGACTGCTACGACCACGCCGGGCACGTCGTATGGAACCAGCAGGCCACCGAGCTGTGGCGCCGCACCGTTCAGGAAGCCGACCGGGAACTCGAACGCCTCGGCAAGCGCCTCGGTGTCGACCTGCGCCGCCGCTACGTCAAGGTCTACGAATTCCAGGCACGCGGCGTGATCCACTACCACGCCATCTTCCGCCTGGACGGCTACCACCCGGACTGCCCCTCGGCGATCGTCCCGGCCGACCGCATCGTCACCCGCGCCATGTTCGCCAGCGTGCTGGAGACCGCATTCCGCAAAACCTCCTTCGTCACCGCTGCCCACCCGGCCAACGGCGGCAAGGGCTGGCGGATCGCCTGGGGTAGCAAGGGCCTGGACCTCAAGGACATCAACGCGCCCGGCGGCGACGACAACATGGTCAAGCTCACCGGCTACCTCGCCAAATACGTCACCAAGAGCACCGAGGCCACCGGGCAGGTGTTCCGCCGCATCGACGAGATGACCATCGAGTTGTTCGCCCGCCCGGACACCCACCTGGGCCGACTCATCCAGGCCTGCTGGGACCTCGGCGAGGCTGAGGGCTGGCAACGGCTGCGCCGCTACGCCCACCAGTACGGCCACGGCGGGCACATCACCACCAAGAGCCGGGGTTTCTCGGTCACCTACACCTACAAACGGCTGGAGCGCACGATCTGGCGGCGCACCCAGGGCTACCCGCACCTGTGGGACGACCAGGAAGCCGACCTCGTGGTCTGCCGACTCGGCTACGAGGCCACCGGCTGGATCACCACCGGAGACGCTCTGCTCGCCAACTCCGCCGCCGACGCCGCCCGCCGCCGGGACCACGCCCTGGACCTGGCCGACCTCGACCAGGCCCCATCCGCCACCGCCCACCCTCGCGCCGCCTGACACGTACGTGTCAAAACCGTTCCTTGAAAACTCCACAGCGTGAACCCACAAACCCGAAAGGACACCACCATGCCCAACGTCGCCCGGCCCCTGCTGGCCATCCGGCTCATCGGCCCGACCGACACCGTTCAGGTTCAACAGCGCTACCTGACCGCCTATCTCGACAAACTGTTCGGCGGTCAGGCGACGGTTCGCAGCAGTACCCATTCCGCACGTCGTACCGGAGAGATCCGGGTGTACGTGACCGTCACCCGCAAGGAGACCCATGGCAGCACCGAAAACGACGGAACCACTCTGGGAGATAGACCAGGTCGCTGACTATCTCCGCATCCCGAAGGAAACGCTCTACACCTGGCGCAAACGCCACTACGGCCCACCCGCCAGCCGCGTCGGCCGGTACCTGCGGTACGACCCCGAGGAAGTCCGGCAGTGGTTCCGAGACCAGCAGCAGGCGGTCTGATGGGACACATCGAGGACCGCTGGTTCAATACCGTCACCCGGCCCGACGGCAGCACCCACCAAGTCAAGACCCGGCTGTACGGAACCGGCATGCGCTACCGGGTCCGATACGAGGACCCCAACACCGGCCGCGAGCGTAAGAAGTCCTTCCCGGACCGGGCCAAAAAAGCCGCTCAGGATTACCTGATTTCGGTTGAGTCGGACAAGCGTAGGGGCGTCTACATCGATCCGGCCGCCGGCCAGATCCTGTTTCGGGACTACGCCGAGACGTGGCTACGGACACGGCGTATCGACGCGTCCACCCGCGAAAGCATGGAGATCCGGGTCCGGCGGCATCTCTACCCGTTCTTCGGGCATCGGCAGCTCTCAGCTATCCGGCCCGGCCATATCCGTGAATGGGACGCTCAGCTGGTCGGCGTCATCGGCTCGGCGACCCGTGCGGTCACCTTCGCTCATCTCCGCTCGATTTTCAGTGCGGCCGTCGATGATGAGCGCATCGCCAAGAATCCGTGTTCGGCGAAATCAGTGGACCGGCCACGTCCGGACGAACGCAAAGTCGTTCCCTGGACACTGGAGCAGGTTCGGGCCGTACGGGCGGCCATTCCGGCGCGATATCAGCCCATGGTCGATCTCGGGAGCGGCTGCGGGCTCCGCCAAGGGGAGATTTTCGGTCTCGCGGCTGAGGACATCGATTTCGCAGGCGGCTGGATTCACGTCCGACGGCAGGTCAAACGGGTGCGTTCCCGGCTCGTATTCGGCCTGCTGAAGAACAACAAGGACAGACGTGTTCCGCTGGCGGACGCGATCGCGGAAGTCCTCGCACAGCACATCGCCGATGTACCGCCGATGGCGGTGACCCTGCCGTGGGAAGACCCGGACAACGACCGGCGCGAATCCGCCGTGCTGCTGTTCACCACCACCCACAAGAACGCAATCAACCGCAGCGACTTCAACCCGAACTTCTGGCACCCTGCCGTGGCGGCGGCCGGGATGGAGCGCAGCCGGGACAACGGGATGCATGCGCTGCGTCACTTCTACGCCTCGGCGCTCCTGGATGCCGGGGAGACCGTCAAAGCGCTCGCGGCGTACCTCGGCCACGCCGACCCGGGGTTCACGCTCCGGACCTACACCCACCTGATGCCGGCCAGCGAGGAACGCACCCGCGCGGCGATCGACAAACTGTTCGGCACCCGGAGAGAGCCGCACACGCCCTGGAGACGCCCTACACGGGCCTGGCGGCACAGAATCCGCAGGTCAACCCCAGTTCGGGGCACATAGTCCGGCGTACAGGCCGACTCGTCCGCCGCCCTCAAGGTCACGACCGCCGGGGCGGCGTCGAACTCTCCTTATATATGGGTGTTACTGGGTGACGTCGGTCAACATTGGCGCGATCTCCCAGAGGGTCATCCCGAACCACATCTCGACCTCACCGTCGGTGAGCGAGCGGAGTTCCCCTTATCCCGGGAGCCTGCCCGTCCGGCCACGACCGAGTTTTCTCACCGCAAGGCTCGGCTTCCAGAGGACTGGCAGTGATACGCCGAAGGCCCAGTTCGGGACCAAACGGAGGATTCGGAAGCCTAGTCAATCCGTATCTTGAGCGCATGACCAGTGACATCGCCGTACGCCTGCGAATCGCAGTGTGTGCCGCGGTATTGCTCGCTTCAACGGTAGGCACCTTCCAGTACTTCCTGGGGCCCGACTGGGAGCTGAGCGGAGAGTTGCAGTTGGTAGAGGAACACCAGGCCGCAGTGCCAAGTAGCTCCCCCACCCCCTTCCCTGAAGCTCCTTCCGGCTTCGTCTACGACATCGAAGTGACCGTGGTCGACACACCAGATGAAGCCGCCACCCTCACAAGGTGAAGTCCTGGACGTCCTCCCTCCGAGGCGATCCAGGGCTTTTGCATCTCTACGCGCCCGCCGCAGGGCTAAATCGGCGCTGAGGCGGAGGCGCTCATGCGGGCGGGGCAGCTGGGTTCGTCTCGTCGAGGATCCACCGCAAATACGCCGGATTGCCCTCGGTGATCGGCAGAGCTATGACGCAGGGAACCTCGAAAGGGTGCTCGCGGTTCGTACGACTGATGATTTCCGGCACGAGGGCACGCCGGGTGTGAAGGGCCACGCGGGCTTCCGCCTCGTCGTGCACCACTCCTTGCCACCGGTAGACGGTTCGGATGGGCGTCATGTTGTGCCCGCACGCACAGAGCCGGTCTTCCACCAGGGAGCGTGTGAATTGCGCCAGCCACTCGGCATCCGGCGCCGTAATGATCACTTCACAGACTTTCTCGGTCATCGCTGACGTGCTCCTCACATGGCCGGCGGGGCGACTTCCTCATTGAGAAGCTGTACCCCGTCGTGAATGCGGACGGCCACGTCGGTGGAGTCGAGTGCGTCCAGGACTCGGATGGCGAAGGTTTCGCTCATGCGGGCGGCGACTTCGTCAGGTGTCCACCAGTCGACGGCGACGCTCTCCTCGGTCGGCCCCGGCCGGCCGCTCACGAGGCGGGCTCGGAAGACCAGTGCGACGACGCCGAGCCGGACGTTCTTGTAGACGCCGGTGAGGCGATCCGGTTCGGCCACGACGCCGGTTTCCTCCTCTACTTCGCGGCGCGTTCCGGCATGGACGGATTCGTCGAGTTCGAGGATGCCGCCGGGGATCTCCCACTTGCCGGTGTCGCGGCGTTGCACGACGAGAACCCGTCCTGAATCGTCGGTGATGACGGCCGCAACGCTGACCGAGTGGCGTGGGCGTTCAGGGTGGCTCATCAGTTGATCCCTTCGAAAGGAGCGAGAAGGTCCAGCAGGCCGCCCCCATCAGAACAAGTCGACTGTACGACCGCTGCCGAAGCACCGTGGGTCAGCGAAGGACACGGCCCGGACGGTGCAGGGGAAATTGGCGGCGGCGATCCAGTGATGACACCGCCGTGAGCGCCTCCGACCGGAACCAGCTCGCCGATGTGGACGAGGCGATCGGCGACCCGCAAAACCTCCGGACGCACCGACCTGCAGCCCGCTGCGTACAACAGCCCGCGGCTGAACAGTCGGCAGCCAACAACCCGGACATCTACTCCCCGGTATGGCGAAATGAACGAATCCTTGTCGGCCTCCGCGTGGACCCCACCAGAATCACCCATGCGCGGATGCGCGAGTTGATCGAGCTTGCCTGGCGAAACCGGGCACCCAAGCGACTGGTCACCGAGTACGACCGGCGGCTCACCGGCAACTCCGCCGCCCACCCGGCAGCAGACTGATTGAGCCGGCCAATCCGGCGGCCGCGCACCGAAACCTGAAACAACCGTCAAGCAACCATGGGGACGGAAACGTCAAACATCAGCCGGGATGGGACACCAGCGTTCACCACCTGCCCTTTGCAGTGATCTGCGACAGGCGGGCGCGGATCGCGACAGTTCAGTCCGGAAAGGCGTAGCGGACCGCTAAGGCTTCCGCGGCCGCCTCCGCACCCGTGCCGCCACCTCCCTCTATCACCGCGGACACCTCGACCCGCTCAAGTTCGAAGAGCCTGCATGTTGCGCTCGCGGGCGGCCACCGGTGCAGAGGCACTGATTATGATCATGATCGATTCCTATGTCCCGATTCTTCCGCGGTGACCGCGGACGCACTCTACGCTTGCAGCGAGTGTCCGGTTGCCCGGTGAATTGAGTTCCGGAAGATCGATCAGACACTTCTCGAATCGAATTGCCGGCGCTCTTGGCGTCGAGCCTCATCCGCCCGAGGCGGAGCATTCGGTGCGCGACCCGTTCTGGGTGATCCGTTCCTGGGAAACAAATCAGAGGTGTGCAGAGCCCTCTCCGACCGAGGTGGGCGAGCTCATCGGCCCTACCGGAAAAACTCGGACTCACTGTAGCGAAATTCGCTAAATGCCATCAGGGCTGGAAAGAACTGAACTCAGGAGGTTCCCGCAATGCGCCCAATCAATGTCTGGATGACCGCAATACCGCTCGTGCTCGTCGCCGCGCCCGCCCAAGCGGCCACGGGTGCTGCGGGACACGACGCCTCGGCCGATATGGGGTGTAAACGGCCGTCTTGGACGGTAGTGATGAAGTCCGGTGGATTCCTCAACGACGACGTCCCCATCCACACCGGCCCCAGTACTGACTGCCACACGACCGCTTGGGGGGAGGCCACCGACTCGGTGCTTTATCACTGCTACGTCATAGATGAGGATGGCAACTCCTGGACGCACCTGGAAGCCTCCGACGACACCCAAGTCGTGCGCGGCTGGTCCCAGGACTCCGAACTGGAAGATGGGGGCAGCAACCACAAGTGCTGACAAGCCGTACCGCCCGGACTGATCGGCGCCGGACGGGTGACCGTCCGGCGCTGCGAAATGAACGAGTCGATCCCAGAGAGGGGTGCCGCAGCCGCACGCCTTCACTTCGCCCGTTGCACCTCAGCCAACTCCCGGACAGCCCGCTTCTTCCGGCAGAAAGAACCCCGGCAGAAAGGGATCAGGGGACGTGAGGTGCGGCGCGGGTCCAACGGATGCGCGGCGAGCTGGTCAGGTGGCTCGGTGGGCTCCGACGACGTCGTCGTATTCGGCTCGGCCCTCGCGTAGGAAGCGGTCCAGCTCGGCCTGTTCCAGGGCTTCCCTGTCGGCCTTGGCCTTGGCTCGTTCGGCGGCTCGGGTGGCCCGGGCCCGGGCCGCCTCCTCCGCGGCGCGGGCTGCCGCCTCGGCCGCCTCCTGTTTCGCCCGCCGGGTGGCGGCGGCCTTGGCGGCGCGGGCCTTGGCGACGTCGGGGTCGAGTTTGCGGTTGGGGCGGACCTCGGTGATGACGGCGACTTCGCGGGCCTCGATGGCGGCGAAGTCGGGGCGGATCTTGGCGGCTACCCATTCGACTCCGGCGACCAGGCCTACGACCAGGGCGAAGATGATGCGGAGGCCGAGTGGGCCGGGTGCTGCGAAGTTGACCGCGGCCGAGATGGTCACGACGACGGCGAGGATCTTCATGGCTGCCCGTTTGGCGTCGGCGGCCATGCCGGCGGTGTGCGCGATGGTCAGCATGGACAGCATGGCCAGGTCGAAGACGGCCGGTACGATCCAGGCGAACATGCCGGCGCCGAGCGTTGCCAGGTAGTGAGCCTGGTGCAGGTAACTGGCGGCGAGCGCGCCGATGAGGATCAGACTGTTGGCGCGTTTGATCGTCCGGATGGCCCTGAGCATGCCGGGCACCGCGCCTTTGGCGTATTCGGTAGCGAACTGCTGCGTCAGGGTCGTCTGGGTGGGCAACGCTGAGCTCCTGGCGAGAAGGCGGTCGGGCGGTGCAGAACCCGACGCTACCGAACTAAAGGCTCTAGTCGGACTAATACCGAAATTCGTCTCGCGTACGCCCTTACCGTCGCGTGGCCCGGCGATGTGACTTTCGCCAGCGAGAATGGCCGCGGACACGGTGAACGGGGGTCTCGCGTGAGGGTGCTGGAGCGGACCGTGGCCGCGGTCGCCGGGACCGGCTGGGGCTGGACCACGGGCGAGCTGGAAGGGCTGGCCGCGGTTGCGGGCTGGATCTATCGGCCCCCACTGGAAGGCACCGTGAGCTGCACGTTCGACGCCGCACCGGGGCGGGCGGGGGCGTTCCTGTTCCGGGACGAGGTGACCGCCGTCTACCTGATTCTGAGCGAACGGGACGGCATGGCCGTGCTGGACCGGCGCGACGAGTTCGTGGCCGCGATCGATCAGGTGGCGGAGCGGCTCGGGCCGCCGGCGAGCCGCTGCCCGGGCCCGGATCCGAGCGTGGGATGGCGGGTGGCCGCCGGCGTGCTGGAGATCGTCGACCGGCCGGGTGCGCTGGACCTGTGGCTACGCCCGGCCCCGCGGCGGGCACCCCAGCCGGCCGCCACACATGACAAAGGCGCACCTGACAAGGCCACGCCCGACAAGGCCACCCCCGACAACGCAGGGCACGACAGGGCAGGGCACGACAGGGCAGGGCACGACAGGGCAGGGCACGACAGGGCAGGGCACGACAGGGCCGCGCGGGACGAAGCCGCGCGGGTGGAGCACCTGGCGACGGCCGCCGCGGTCCTGCCCGTCGGCGGCGTGCTGCGGGTGTTCACCGGCACGGAGACGGTTGTCGAGCTGCGCCAGGTGGAGGATTGCCTGACCGTGTACGCCGGCGGCCGGACGGAGATCCTCCCGTGGCCGGCCACCGGTTGGGCGTACCGGAAGATGGTGGTTGGTATTACGGCGGGCCGGTGATGAGCAGCCCGCCGCAACCGGAGATGGTCAGGTCGACGAGACGTTGTCGACCGGGGTGGTGCGCTGCCGCTCGATGCGCGGGTCGCCCTCGTCGGCGAGATAGTCCGCCGGCTCGGTGCCGTCCACGCCCTCGGGTGTCTTGGCCGCCCGCAGCGCCAGCGTCACGATGGCCGCGACCAGCGCGTTGACCAGCACCGCGACGAAGCCCACGTAGATGGTCCGCGGGGTGTCGAAGCCGAACTCGGACAGCGGGAACGCCGATCCGCCGAAGTGCTTGCGGCCGGTGGCTGCGTTCGGGATCTGCCAGAGCATCCAGAAGCCGATCGACATGCCGGCCGCCCAGCCGGCGATGAGCGCGCCCCGGTGCAGCCATCGGGTGTAGAGACCGATCACCACGGCCGGCGCGGTCTGCAGGATGATCACGCCGCCGATCAGCTGCAGGTCGATGGAGAACTGCGGGTCGAGGAAGACGATGCAGGCCACCGCGCCGACCTTCACCACCAGCGAGGTGATCTTGGCTACGTTGGCCTCCTGGGCATGGGTGGCGTCCTTGCGCAGGTACTCCTTGTAGATGTTGCGGGTGAACAGGTTCGCCGCGGCGATCGACATGATTGCGGCCGGGACCAGAGCGCCGATGCCGATGGCCGCGAACGCGATGCCGGCGAACCAGGACGGGAACTGCTGGTCGAAGAGCACCGGAACGACCGTGTTGCTGTCCACGGTGCCGGGGTTGGTGCCGGGCAGCGGCTTCACACCGGCGGCGATGGCCATGTAGCCGAGCAGCGCGATCAGGCCGAGCAGGAGGCTGTACGCCGGCAGCGCGCTCATGTTGCGCTTGATGACGTCACGGTTCTTGCTGGCCAGGACCCCGGTGATGCTGTGCGGGTAGAGGAACAGCGCAAGCGCCGACCCGAGGGCCAGGGTGAAGTATTGGACCTGGTTGTTGGCGTTGAGGATGATCCCGTCGTTGGGTGCCGGGGACGCCTGGAACTTCGCGTCCGCCGCGTCGAAGATGGCACCCCATCCGCCGAGCTTGTAGGGAAGCCAGAGCACCGCCACGATGATCACGATGTAGATCAGGGTGTCCTTGACGAACGCGATCAGCGCGGGCGCGCGCAGCCCGGACTGGTAGGTGTAGGCGGCCAGGATCGCGAACGCGATGATGATCGGCAGGTGCCGGGCCAGGACGCTCTCGCCGGTGACGCCCATCGTCTTGAGGACCGCTTCGATACCGATCAACTGCAGGGCGATGTACGGCATGGTCGCCACGATTCCGGTGATCGCGACGACGAGCGCGAGGGTCGGTGAGTCGAACCGGGTGCGCACGAAGTCGGCCGGCGTGACGAAGCCGTGCCGGTGCGACACCGACCAGAGCCGGATCAGGATGAGGAAGAACAGCGGGTAGATGACGACCGTGTAGGGCACGGCGAAGAACCCGGCGGCACCGGCGCCGAAGACCAGGGCGGGCACGGCCACGAAGGTGTACGCCGTGTACAGGTCCCCGCCGACGAGGAACCAGGTGACCCAGCCCCCGAAGCTGCGGCCGCCGAGTCCCCACTCGTCGAGGTGGGCCATGTCCTTCGGCGCCCGCCAGCGCGCCGCCACGAAGCCCATGCCGCTGACCAGCAGGAACAGGGCCGTGAAGATGACGATCTCGGTGACGTGCTCGCTCATGACCGGCCCCGGTTCCGCTTGGTCATCTGGTAGACGAGCGTCGTGGTGCCGACGCCGAGCAGGATGAAGGCGAACTGCAGCCAGTAGAAGAGCGGGAAGCCGGCGATCCGCGGCTCCTCGTGGTTGTACAGGAAGGTCAGCAGCGGCACCACGATCGGCACCAGGAGCAACCAGTTCCAGGGACTTTTATCGGTACGGGGAGTTTCCGGCCCAGCCATGAGTCTCCTCAGTCGACGTTGCGTGTGGTCCACGTCACGCTAACGAGAATCTGGCCGTACAGGCGATCCCTGATGCGCCGAACGGGCGGGACGGTGCGCCGAAAAGCACCGCCCCGCCGCTGTCTCAGCTCAGTCCGGCCGCGATCGCCTTGGTGAGCGACGCCTTCTCGTCGTCGCCGTCGAGCGACCACATCATGGCGCCGCCCAGACCCTTGGCCCGGATGTAGAGCGCCTTCTGGAAGACGACACCCGGGTCGTCGTACGTCCAGAAGGTCTTGCCGTCGAACAGCCAGGCGTGACCGTTACGCAGGTCACGGTGGACGGTGAAGCCCTGCGCCGGCAGCTTCTTGAGGGTCTTGTAGTCCTCGGTGCCGGCCGCGAAGAGACCCGGCGCCGGGCCGGTGGCCGGCTGGAAGAGACCGTTGTTCGCGCTGCTGGCGATGCCGGTCCAGCCCTGCCCGTAGTAGGGCACGCCCAGGATCAGCTTCCTCTTGGGTGCACCGCCGGCGAGCCAGTGGTTGACCGTGTTCTCCACCGAGAAGTCCGGGTTGTCCGGCGCTCCGGCCGGCACGCGCAGCGCCGACTGCTGGTTGGCACGCGGCTCCCAGGTGCCGTGGAAGTCGTAGCCCTGCACGGTGGCGAAGTCCAGGTACTTGAAGATCTTCTTGACCTCGAAACCGACGTCGATCTTCGCGGGCGCGGCCGGCACGAACGCCGTGAGCAGGTACTTCTTCTTCGTCGTACGGCTCAGCCTGTCGAGCTGGCTGCGGAACTCGGCGAGCAGCAGGGTGAAGTTCTGCTTGTCCTCGGGCCGGATGATGTTGCCGTCGTTGCCGGACGACGCCGGCCACTCCCAGTCGAGGTCGATGCCGTCGAGGATAC
Organism: Actinoplanes sp. NPDC023801; assembly: GCF_040639655.1. NCBI lineage: Bacteria > Bacillati > Actinomycetota > Actinomycetes > Micromonosporales > Micromonosporaceae > Actinoplanes > Actinoplanes sp. NPDC023801. The sequence goes on from NZ_JBFAAI010000014.1 coordinate 102,091, forward strand.
CGGCGGCGACGCCCTCGGGCAGACCGGTCAGGTTGCCCTTGATCCACAGGTCGATGCACGACGAGACGAGCTTCTTACGCGACGCGTCGGTGAGAACCGCGTCCGAGAAGTACGCCGAACCGCTCCAGCCGCCGAGTGAGATCAGCGCCTTGAGCTTGGGGTTCTTCTTCTTGAGCTCGGCGATCTGGTTCAGGTTGCCGGAGATGGGCTGCCCGGCCACGTCGGCGACACCGTCCACACTGTTCTCCGCGGAGAACGGCGTCTGCCAGTCGGCCCACGGGTCGGCGGAGGCGCAGACGCCGTCCGCGGTGACCGGTCCGAACGCGTAGTTCAGGTGGGTCAGCTTGGCCGCGCCGCCGGAGTTCTGCACGTCGGCGAGCTGGAAGTCACGGCCGTAGATACCCCACTGGGTGAAGTAGGCGACCTTGGTGTATTTGTCGTTGCCGTGCGCCTGTGCGGGAGCGGATACGACCACCGTTGCGCACGAGGCGGCCGCCGCCACGGCGACGAGGCGGCGGGTGAAACCGCGCATGAGCCCTCCAGGGCTAAACGTTGAAGAAAGTTTCCTAATTGAGGAAGCTAAACGTCGAGCCCTGCGAGGGTCAATATCCGCCGGCTATCGAAGATGCGCGGTCTCGTTCACCGAGCGGACCGCGATGTTGCCGTCCGGCCACACGTCCATCGTCGACACACCGGCCGCGTCCAGGAACAACCGGTGCAGGAAGGCGTCGCCGGCCGCCAGCGCGTCCCGGAGGATCAACTTGATCGGGGACACATGGGAGACCAGGACCACGACCTTGCCCGGGTACGCGCTGAGCACGGTCGCGAGAGCGCCACGCACCCGTTTCGCCACCGCCTGGAACGACTCCCCGCCCGGCGGGGCGACACTCGTCGAACCCAGCCAGGCGTTCATCTCGGCCGGCCACCGCTCCTGCACCTCGGCGAACGTACGGCCCTCCCACGCACCGAAGTCACACTCGATGAGGTCGTCCATGATGGTCACCGGCAGCCCGCCCGCCTCGTCGGCGATGAGCTGCGCGGTCCGTACACAGCGGGTCAGGGGTGAGCTGAGGACCGCCGCCACCTCGCGGGAGATGCCGGCCACCCGCCCCGCCGCCGCCATCGCCTGGGCCTCGCCCTCGTCGGTGAGCGGCACGTCGCCGCGCCCCGAGTACCGGCCCTGCGCGGTCATCGGCGTCTCACCGTGCCGGACCAGGATGATCCGGGTGGCCTCGGCCAGCGACGCCGGCGGCGCCCAGGACTTCGGCGACTCGGATTTGGGCGCCTCGGACTTCGGCGACTCGGCGGACTTGCCGGCGCGCTTGCCCTCGACGGCCGCCTCGCCGTCCATCGCCCGGTTCGCCAGCTCGTCGGCGGCCTTGTTGCGCTCCCGCGGGATCCACTCGAACGTCACCCCGGCGAACTTGCCGACCAGGGCCGCCGCCTCGGCCGCGAGCGGGCGCAGACCGGCGTTCTTGATCTGCCAGCGGCCGGACATCTGCTCGACGACCAGCTTCGAGTCCATCTTGACGGCCACCCGGGCGGCGTTCAGCTCCGCAGCCGCCGCCAGGCCCGCGATGAGGCCCGAGTACTCCGCCACGTTGTTCGTCGCGACGCCGAGCGAGGCGAACCGCTCGGCCAAAACCTCGCCGGTCTCGGCGTCCCGGACCACCGCGCCGTACCCGGCCGGACCCGGATTGCCGCGCGAACCCCCGTCCGCCTCGACGATCACCCGCAGGTCGCTCACAGGCCCGACTCCGCGGTCCGGACCATGATCCGGCGACACTCCTCGCAGCGGACCACCTCGTCCTTCGGGGCCGCCTTCACCCGGTTCAGGTGGGCGCCGTACAGCTCGATCCGGCAGCCGCCGCAACGGCCCGCGTAGAACAGCGCCGCACCCATGCCCGTCTCCGAACGGATCTTCTCGTAGAGGGTGACCAGGTCGTCCGGCAGATCCGCGGCGAGCGGCACCCGGGACTGGGTCTTGAACTCCAGTTCCTTGGCGATCTCGCCGAGGGCCTCGTCCCGGCGGCGCTCGGCGTCCGACCGGCGCTCGACCGCGGCCGTCAGTCGTCCCTGCACCTCGGCCAGCGTCGCCGAGGCGGTCTCGGTCTGCTCCATCAGTTCGAGCTCGGCGTCCTCCAGCTCGGACTGCCGCCGGTTCAGCGTGCCCAGCTCGTGCTGAAGGCCCTCCACCTCGCGCAGCGAACCACCGGCCTCGAGGCGCTTCTGGTCCTTGTCCTTGCGCTGGCGTACCTGGTCGATGTCCTTCTCCAGGCGCGCGATGTCCCGCTCCAGGTCGTCGACGACCACCTGGGCACGGACCCGCTCGTCCTCGAGCGCGGAGATCTCCCGCGCGACCGCGTCGATCTCGGCCAGCTCGGGCAACGACTTACGCCGGTGCGCGAGCTGCGCCAGGGTGGTGTCGACGGCCTGCAGGTCGAGCAGACGGCGCTGGGCTTCCGGGGCGGCCTTCACGGGCGGATCTCCAAATCATCGCGATTCGCATGGACGGTCCAGGGGTCGGTGTCCACGTCTGACACCAGCACTTCGACTCCGAACGCGTCGCGCAGCCAGGCCGCCACGTCGTCGAGCCAGGGACGCTCGCTCGCCCAGTGGGCGACGTCGAGCAGAGCCGGACCACCGGCGGCGAGATGCTCGCTCACCGGGTGATGCCGCAGATCGGCGCAGAGGTACGCGTCGGCGCCCGACCGCGCGGCGACGGCCAGGAACGAGTCGCCCGCGCCACCGCAGACGGCGACGGTACGGACGATGCGCTCCGGGTCACCGGCGGCACGCACGCCGGCCGCGGTCGCCGGGAGTCGCTCCGCCGCGAGACGGGTCAGCGCCGCCAGGGTCAGCGGCTCGGGCAGCTCCCCGACCCGGCCCAGCCCGCGCCCCTCACCCGCGGCCGCGCCCTCAGCCGGAGCCAGCGGCCGCAGGCCGGTGAGGCCCAGCCGGGCGGCCAGCGCGTCGGAGACACCCGGGTTGGCCACGTCGGCGTTGGTGTGCGCGGTGTACAGCGCCACCCCGGCCCGGATCAGCCGGTGCACGAGGGCGCCCTTGAAGGTGTCCGGGGCGATCGACGACACGGCTTTGAGGAACAGCGGATGATGCGCGACGATGAGGTCAGCGCCCACGTCAAGGGCTTGATCGACGGTCTCCGGCACGCAGTCGACGACGCAGAGGACACGGTTGACCGGATGCTCGAACTCGCCGAGCACCAGTCCCACCCGGTCCCACGACTCCGCCCAGTTCCGCGGGAAACGCGCGTCCAGGGCATCCACCACGGAGCGGACGGTCAAGTCGGTCACGAGGGCCAACCCTATACCGCTAGGAAAGCGCCCCCGGCTCGACTCGGCTGCCCGCCGCGATCGGGTTGCTGACCGCCTGCAGGGCCCGTCGCCAGGGGAACTGGCCACGGAAACGATCCGTCTGTCCCGGGCCGCCGAGACGGCACACATCTTCCCCGTAGAGCACGTGCACGCCCCAGTCCCGGAGCTTCGCGAGACTCTCGTGCAACGCGGGGTGCAGCGCCATCACCTTGTTGGTGTACGGCACCACCGCGGTGGGGACGCCGTAGCCGTACCCCTCGATGAGGAGCCCGAGCACCAGTGTGTCGGTGATTCCGGCGGCCCATTTGTTGACCGTGTTGACGGTGGCCGGCGCGACGATCATCGCGTCGGCCGCCGGCAGCACGTCCGGGTCGCCGGGACTCTTGTAGTCGGAACGGACCGGGTGCCCGGTCTGGGCCTGCAGCGCGGCCACGTCGACGAACTTGCGCCCGTCCGGGGTGGTGACCACGCACACGTCCCAGCCGTCACTCTGGGCAAGACTGACGAGAATCCCGACGTCCCGGGCCATCGGTGAGCCGCACACCAGCACGTACAGCACACCGGGTGAGGGGTTACCCGTCATCACTCGCCAACCCCCCGCCCGCCGCCCGAAAGCGGACTGACGGCTCCCCTCATACACCGACTCCCATCTGTTCGGCCAGCTCCGCGATCGGAGCGGGCGGCGTGCCCCGGGTACGCCGGAGCACGTCGGAAAGGACCTCATGGGCGAGCGGCCGGCACCGGATCTCGGAGGGGGCGAGGCGGTCGCCCTCCAGCAGCATCTCGCCCGCCTTCTCCACATCGCCGATCTGGGTGTAGCCACGCGCGATGTCGAGGTAGTGGTGCGCCCGCCGCTCCGGGAGCATGGCGTGGAACCCGTTCTGGTCCATGCCCAGGTGCGTCTCGACGGCGAGGCGCCCGTCACCGAGCTCGACCGCGGTCGCGCAGCGGTGCAGCTGCACGTTGGTCGGCCCGAAGCTCGTCCAGTAGTGGTTGAAGTCGCCGCCCAGTTCCAGAGAGGCCTGATCGGCGCCGCAGAGCAGGTCCCGGACGGTCGCGCTGTCACCGATCCGCGCGGCCGACATGGCCCCGTTGAGCAGCAGCATCCCGTACACCGAGAGCTGCTCCGGACGCGGCCGGTCCGGTCCGGGCGCGAGCCTGTTCGCTATGTTGACGTTGACCTCGAGCGACGGCCGGACCCGCCCGAGTGCGAGCAGCGCGCTGCCCACCCGGTAACTCGCAAGCCCGGCCAGCAACTGGTCGCCGGCCCGCTGTGAGACGGCGATCGAACGGTCCGCGGCCAGCCAGGACAACTCGTGCTCGCCGACCTTGCGCAGCGCCGACGAGGCGATCTGATAGACCTGGCCGAGCAGGTGCGCGGCGTGCGGCGCGTCGTCGCTGTCGGCGTGGGCGCTGTCCGCCGCCTGGGCGTCGCGGAGCAGCTTGGGCAGTGCGCGCGCCAGTGCCCCGTACTTGGCGTGCTGATAGGTCAGCCAGGCGTGGCTGACCGCTTTGCGCATTTCCGGCAGCGGTGGGCTGTGTGGCACCGCTTGGAAGAACGCACTCATCTGGTCATACCGTTCGAGAGCAGCCCGAATCTCCTCGACCTCGACCTGGTCGATGCAGTTCTGCGTCTCCGGCTTGCGCTCCACCTCCTTGCCCAGCAGCAGCTGGACGTCCACCTGGAGCACGTCGGCGATGTCGTAGACAACGGAGAATTTGTCGAGTCGGCGGACCCCGCGCTCCACCTTGTCGACCCAGCTCTTCGATTTACCCAGCCGGTCCGCGAACACCTGCTGGGACATTTTGCGTCGGCCCCGCCAATAGGCGACGCGGCGGCCGATCGGCAGCTCGTCCACGGTGCCTCCCCCACTCATCCGGCGGACTTTCCGCCGGTGAGCCATCCGGTGTAACTCGCAGTGTGGACCTCTCACGTGCGCGCAGATCGCACAGCGTGTGTGATCGCCTGCTCACCGATGCTCGTAGTTTTCTTGCAAGTTGCAAAGGGTGGATCTGCCGGGCCCAACGACGTCCGTCGCCGCGGGATACGGCCTCCCCACCCGACTCGGGGGGTATCGAGCTATGCAGTGGACCAGCCGTCAGCCGTTCGTCCCACCGTCAATCCTCGACAGAGCCCTCCTGCGCCGGGCCGCGCTGCGGTATGCAGCGCACGGATGGGCCGTGACGCCCGGCGCCTATCTGACCGGCCACAGGTTCACCTGCGGCCGCCCCGGCTGCACCATCACCGGCTGCCACCCGGCCCTCGACTCCTGGGCCGCGGCGGCCGGCGACGATCCGGCCCATGTCGCGACGTGGTGGCGCAGACACCCCTACACCGTCCTGCTCACCACGGGTGGCGCCTTCGACGTACTGGAGGTGCCCGCGAGCCTGGGCCGGCAGGGACCCGGCACCGGACCGGTGGCGGTGACCGCCGCCGGCCGCTGGATGTTCCTGGTCCGCAGCGGCAGCCCGCTACGACCGGAACTGGAACGGCGCCTCGACGTGATCCGCCACGGAACGGGATCGTGGATCCCGGCGCCACCGAGCCGGATGCCCGAAGGCCCGGTCCGCTGGGAGGTGCCGCCGGGCCGCACGCAATGGCGGCTGCCGAGTTCGGAGGAGGTGCAGGAGAAGCTGGTCGCCGCCCTCGGACCGAGCCGCCCGGCCGGCGCGATCCTGGTGCCGCGGCAACTGTCCACGTCCCGCAGGGCGGCCTGAGGCCGCCCCGACTAGGCTCTGGAACACGTGTCACCGGACTAGGGTGCCGGACCGGTGCCCTCGATCACATCACCCCCACGGGGGAAATGTGTGAGTGAATCTTGCCGGCTTGTCCGAGGCGCAGCTCCCCGGCTTTCGGACGGCACTGCTCCCGCGCTTCTCTCGAGCGGCGCAGCCTCCGGTCTTACTTCAGGCGGCGCAGCCTCCGGGGCTTCTCTCAGGCGGCCAGGTCCCGGTAGGCGGCGATCACGGCCTCGGTACGACCGGCGAGGTCGGGCCCGCTCTCGGCGATCGCCGGCACCCCGGCCACCCGGGCCAGCGTCCGCTCAGCATGCCGGGCGGTCGCCGCCACCTGCCGCTCCCGGATGAAGCTCTCCCCCGCACGAGCCGCGGCGTCGATGCTGCCCAGAATGCGGTTGGCGGTGTGCCCGGCCTCCCGCCAGGCGGCGTCGGCCCGCTCCCGCGCGGCATCGGCGGCCAGCCGCGCAGGGCTGTCCCCGGGAATGTCGGCGTCCCGCACCCCCGCGAGATCCGCGCGCAGCCGCCGCAGTTCCTGCCGCCGCGCCAGCACATCGGCCAGCTCACCGAGCGCCCGGGTCAGGGAGCCGTCCGCCAGTACCGGATCGATCATGCCGTTCAGAGCCGGCCAGGTCCGGCGCACCCGCCGCGAGGCATCCAGCGCGCCGGCGAACGCGGCTCGCTCCGGCACCGACCACAGAACCCGCGACTCGTCATCCCGCGGCATTGCGAACACCGTCTCCTGCGCCGCCCGGGCCTGCCGGCGCCACACCGCGGCAACGAGCGCCACACTGCCACCGGCCGCCAGCCACCAGTTGAAACCGGCCGCGGCGAGCACGGCGGAGACGAACAGCAACGGCAGCGCAAGGCGGGCGGCGAACGTCACCCGCTCCTCCCGGCCACGCCCGCTGGGCGTCCGGGGAACCACTTCGATCAGAGTTCCGGTCCGCTCACGGCGGACGTTCCCCCGGCGAGCCTTGATCGGGTACGGGGAGACGACCACCTTCCCGGCGTCGATCCCGGCGTGCAGTTCCGTACCCACGTCCGGCCTCCGTGATAGGTGTCGCCGCTGTTCAGACCCGTATCCCCGGGCGGGCCCAGACCGCCGAGGGGAAACCGGCCGGGACCCGCCCACCGCGGTGTTCCCGCGGACGCCAGTACGGATCGGTCCTCCCACCCTCCTCTTGAGCCCTCCCCCCGTTGCACCTCGGTTGCCGCCTCCCCAACGCACAACCCACTCACCGCCCTCACCGCCCGCCGACCACTCACCGCCCGCTCACCGCCCGCGACCACTTACCACCCGCCGTCCTCACCGTCCGCCGCCCGCCGCGACCTTGTGACCTTCCGGCTCCGGCTGGGGAGGAACCGCACAAGATCTCGCCCTGGGAGCGAGCGGTTAGCCTCAGGCCGTGGATCGGGTTGAGCTGGTGCTCCGCAAATACGACGGACGACCGCACCGCCGGGTGACCGCTCTACGGCTCGGCACCGACGAGTTCGGCACCTGGCTGGGCACGCCTCGCCGGACCGTCGTCCGCTACAGCTACGGCTGGCGGCGGATCGAGTTCACCCGTGAGGACTCGGTCCGCCTGATCCCGCACGACGGCTGGTGGATGGCGATGTTCCTGGCCGAACCCAGCCGCAAGGACGTCTACTGCGACATCACCACGCCCGCCGAGCACACCGGTTCGCGTATCACCGTGATCGACCTGGACATCGACCTGATCCGCTACCGGGCGGACCACCGCGTGGTGATCGACGACGAGGACGAGTTCGAGGCGCACCGCCGCCGGTTCGGATACCCCACCGACGTGGTGGCCCGCGCGACGGCCGCCACCGGTGTCCTGCATGAGGCCCTGGCCACGGCTCGCGAACCGTTCGGGGCCCACCATCACGGCTGGATGACCCGCCTGTGGTCGGTCACGCGCCCGAACCACCGCCGGGCAGATCAAGGACGGACGCCACCGGCGGAGCCGGGAGTTCCGGGATGAGCGAAGGACAGGTACACCGGCGGCTCATCGTGGCGAGAGCCGCAGGTCGCCGGTCCGCGAGAAGGTGAGGGTCAGCGCCTCGATGGTGCTGCCCACCGGAGGGAAGTCCGCCGGCTTGAGGTGATCGTCCTCGGAAAGCAGCACGAAGTCGATGAATGCCGGCATGCCCGGCACCGGACCCGTGATCTCGACCTCCAGGCCGAAGCGCCCGCGATGCCCCACCACCACGCAGACGACCTCCTGGAACGGCCGCAATCCGCTGCTGGACCAGAGGGATTCAGGACCCGTCACAGCCGGCACCTTACTGCTCACGACCGCCCGCCGCTCTTCACTTCAATTACTTGTGATTTCTTCGCCACGGATTTTTCTGCAGCGAGGGCTGCAAATCCAAATTTCGCAGCGTGTGTCGGTGAAACAAGAAACAAGGACATAGTCGACACGAGGACAACGATTTACCGGCGCCGGCCTGGGCAGGAATTCCCAGCCCCGGCCCGCCCTCTCAGGGGACGAATATGCGGCCGGACCGTGACCGATGTGAGGGAGGTCACGTATCGCACTTTACCAATCACCCACGGTCACGTAATCGCGGGCTGAGCGCCGGCAAGCATGCTCCCGAGCCGATGTTTCCGCTGCTCAAGCAGGTCAAGTCACACCCGCGGCACGGACGACCGGCACCGACCTGTGTCAGATCGCGACGACTCCGAGCCGCTCGCGGGCAACACCCCGGAAAAACATTCCTCCCATTTCGACCGGCAACCTGGACGCTCCTTAACGAAGAGAACAGCCCTCCGACCAGGCAAGATCCCACCCACATCAGAATTCATTCCCCTGCCTCACCAACACCCTCGTTGATCCACTCGAGAAACAACTCGGACAATCAAGTTGACAAATTCGTAACATTCTTTTAGCGTCGAGCCATCGCCCTAATCGGGCGAACACGGGAGGAGTAAGTATTATGATTTCAAAGGAAACCACGAGTGGACGGCGCAATGGCCGTTCCATCGCGGCAGCCCTCAGCGCAGCGGCTCTCGCGGTCACCGGAGGAGCCCTCATCGCTCCGTCCGCAGCCCAGGCCCACACCGTGGAGACATGGCTGAGCCGCTCGGGTTGCAACTGGAAGGTCTACAGCTCGCACTCGGCGGCCTACACCCAGGCCAGCACCGCGGACTCGTGCGCGGGCCACGCGTGGCTGTCCTACCGGCTGTCCGGAAGCTCGAGCTGGAGCGCCTGGTTCAGTTCCGCGACGACCGCCCGCGCGATCGTCCCGTCGGGCAAGACCATCACCGGAAGCGCGCACACCTCGTGCGCGAACGGCTGCGAGCGCAAGTACGTCTACCACTAGGCCGAAGCTGATCCGGCGCGCCGGCGTGTGACTCACGCTGCCGGCCCGGCCGACGGCACAGCAAGGATCACGGCGGCACCACCCTCGAGGGTGGTGCCGTCGCCGCATTCACGGACCCTCAGCAACCCCGGCTCCCGCGTTCGGGGCGGCGATGTCCGGGCTGCGCGCAGGAGGAGACATCAAGCGCGGTTCGGTCCGCGCTTTACGCGTCCGGCCGTACGGCTCGGTGGATCGTGGCATGCCGGCGACCTTGCCCAAATCATCTTAGTCATTAAGATAACCGCATGGGCATATCGACGGACTTCTCGGTGGCGATCGCCGGCGCCGGCCTCTCCGGCCTGTGCCTCGCCCAGTACCTGATGCGGGCCGGCATCGACGTGCACGTCTACGAGCGGGATCTGGGCCCCTTCGTCCGGCGGCAGGGCTACCGGATCATTCTCGACCGGTACGGGCTGGAGGCACTGCGCGAAAGCCTGCCCCGCCCGCTGTACCGCCTGGCGTTGACCACCGGCGACGAGCCCGGCGGGCATCTGCGCTTCACCGACAGCCGGCTGCGGGACGCGTTCACCATCAACTTCAAGGACGAACCGCACGCGACCCGGCAGGTCGACCGGCTCACGCTGCGGTCGATCCTGCAGTCGGGGCTGGACGGGCGTATCCACTACGGCAAGACCGCCGTCGCGGTGGACAGCGGCGGCCCGGCCGGGCTGCGGCTGCGGTTCTCCGACGGCGGGGCCGCCGCGGCAACCGTCGTCGTGGCCGCCGACGGCGTCGGCTCGGCGCTGCGCGCACAACTCACGCCGGACGCGGACCCGGCGAACACCCCGATGGCGGGCGTGTACGGCCAGTCGCCCCTGCAGCGCAGCGGTGTGAGCGTCATCCCGGACGCGCTGCGCACCAGCGGGGTCCTGGCCATCGCCGACCGGCCGGGCCGCGCCTTCTTCTTCACCTCCATGCGGTTCGGCGAGAACCCGCGGGAGGCGTTCGCACGCCTGGCCCCGGGCAGCTATGCGCCCACCGGTTACGACTACGTCATGTGGGGACTGCTGCTCCGGCAGGAGGAGGTGCCGGCCGGCGTCCGCGGGAACCTGCTGGCGCTGCGAGACCTGGCCGCCCGGATGAGTACGGACTTCCACCCGCTCATCCGGCGACTGATCGACACGGCCGAACTGGACGCCACCGTGCTCAACCTCTTCGCCACCGGCCGGCGCCCGCGGCGGTGGGTGGTGCCCCGGGCGACGATGATGGGCGATGCCGTGCACACCATGCCGCCGTTCGGCGCGCACGGCGGCAACACCGCGCTCCGCGACGCCGCCCTGCTCGGCCACAGGCTGGTCGAGGCACGGGCGAGCGGCAGGCCGGTGGAGGAGGCGATCACCGACTATCAGGACGAGATGGTGCCGTACGCCTTCCGCGCCGTCGACACCGCCGCCGGGCTGATGCGCCGCCTCACCGGGGCCGCGGCTGCCCCGCACTGGCTGCTGACCCGCGTGTTACCTCGGCTGCACCGGGTGACCGTACCGGAGGCATGATTGCGGGCATGTCCCACGAGCCGGCCCGTGCGTCCGCGACAGCCGACCTCATGCGCGCCGGGCGGGAGACCGCACGGCTGTCCACGGTCTTCCGGTACGCCATCGCCGAGCGGCTGGGCCTCACCGTGAGCGACCTGGAATGCCTGGACTACCTGGCGGAGGTCGACTTCGCCACCGCGGGCCAGGTCGCCGAGCGGACCAACCTCACCACCGGGGCGGTGACCAGCATGCTGCGCCGGCTCCAGCAGGCGGGCTACGTGACGGCCGAGCGCGATCCCGGGGACCGCCGGCGGATGATCGTCACCCTGCGGCCGGAGCGGATCCCCGAGCTGGAGCGACCGTACGAGCGGTTCGCCGAGGGGGCGGCGCGGCTCATCGAGGGCTACAGCGTCGACGAGCTCATGCTGCTGGTCCGGCACTATGACCGCATGCAGGCGATATACCTCGCCGAGCTTGACCGCCTCCGCACCGGCGACACCGCCCAGCAATCCGCCTGAGATGTCGTCGCCCCGCCGGGCGCGGCACTCGCGCCGCCCGAGTCCAGGACATGGTTGCGGTGTTTGAATGAGCATCGTGGACGGCAATCGCGGCCTCGGCAGGTGGCATCCGACCCAGCCCGCCTCACGTCCGGAAGGCACGTTCGGCGTTCCTCCGCAGGGCGGTGTGAACCGTGCCGGACAGGGGTGACTTCGCCGGAGTCGCCGAGCCGTTCCGGCGTGAGCTCCTCGCGCACTGTTATCGCATGCTCGGCTCGATCCAGGATGCCGAGGACGTGGTCCAGGAGACCTACCTGCGTGCCTGGCGATCCTACGGTGGGTTCGAGGGACGTTCCTCGATACGTACCTGGCTCTACAAGATCGCGACCAACCGGTGCCTGACGGAGCTGACCAGGCAGAGCCGCCGGGTGCTTCCCTCGGGAATCGGTGACCCGGAGCCGGATCCCGATACGATCCCGCAAGCCGGCGGCACCGACGTGAACTGGCTGCAGCCGGCGCCGGATGCGATGGTCCTGCCGGATGCGGCCGACCCCGCGACGATCGTCGCGGCGCGTGCGTCCGTGCGGCTGGCGCTGATCGCCAGCCTGCAATATCTCCCGCCGAGGCAGCGGGCGGTGCTGATCCTCCGGGACGTGCTGGCGTTTCCGGCCGTGGACGTCGCGGTCATGCTCGGCACCACGACAGCGTCGGTCAAGAGCGCGCTGCAACGGGCCCGTGGACGGCTGGCAGAACTCGCTTTGACCGATGGCGGGATCACGGAGCCGTCCGGGCCCGACGCTCGCGAGCTCCTCGCTCAGTACATCGCGGCATTCGAGAACGCCGACGCCGCAGCGCTGGAGCGACTGCTGCTGAAGGACGCCACCCTGGAGGCGACACCGCTGCGTACCTGGTTCGCCGGCCGGAGTGTCTGCGTCCCCTTCCTGCACCGCCACCTGCTGGGCTCACCCGGTGACTGGCGCATGCTTCCCACCAGCGCCAACGGGCAGCCCGCCGCGGCCGCCTACCTGCGGGACCGGCACGGGGACCACCAGGCGTATGGAATCTGTGTCCTCACCGTCAAGGGCGCGGGCATCCACCGCATCTCCTCGTTCGGCGATCCGAGCCTGGTGGCCGCGTTCGGGTTCGCGCCGCGTCTGGCGCAGGCACAGCGGACTTGACCGGGAGCAGTTTCGGCAAGGTGAGCCGGTGAGCGATTCCTTCGCCGCTCCCGCCGGGTCTTCCTGGGTGCAGGCAGCCGGCCTGTCACCGACCGAAGGAAGCCACCGTCAAGAGCATCTCCTCCACCATGCGCGCCCTGCAGCAGACGTCGCTGAACGGCCCTCAGGACCTGCGCCTGATCACCGGCGCTCCGGTACCGTCGCCGGGTATCGGCCAGGTCCTGATCCGGGTGACCGCGGCAGGCGTCAACTTCGCCGACATCCAGCAGGCCACCGGCACCTTCGCCGGTGGCCCGAACCCGCCGTACGTGGCGGGCATCGAGGGCGCCGGTGAGGTCGTCTCGGTAGGCGAAGGGGTGGCCGGGCTCGAGCCCGGCACCCATGTCATCGGTGTCGGCATCACCGGTGGCGCCTTCGCCGAGTACATGCTGCTGCCCGCCGCTTCGGTGATCCACGTGCCGGCGGGCTGGACCGACGAGCAGGCACTCGGCCTGGTCGTGAGCCTGCCGACCGCGCTGGCCGCACTCAAACCGCTGGGCCACCTCACCTCGGGGCAGACCGTCCTGATCCACGCCGCAGCGGGAGCGACGGGCCAGGCCGCGGTCACGATGGCCAAGCACTACGGCGCAACCGTGATCGCCGCGGCCTCGCCGGAGAAACACGACGTGGTCCTGAGCCTGGGGGCCGACCACGCCATCGACTCCCGCGGCACGGACCTCGCCGCCGAGGTCATGCGGCTGACCGGAGGTACGGGCGCCGACCTCGTCCTGGAGTCCGTCGGCGGCCCCGCCCTGGAAGCCGGCCTGGCGTCGGCCAAGCGGGTCACCGGCCGGGTCGTCGTCTACGGGATGGCCGCAGGAGAGGCGACGATCACCAACTGGGACCTGATCTACAGGCACCAGGTTCATGTCATCGGCCTCAACATCGGCACCCTCATCCAGGACGCACCGTCGACCTTCGGCGAGGTGATGGGTGAGATGTTCGGCCTCCTGGCATCCGGAGTGCTCCGCCCCGGCCGGCCCACGTGCTACCCGCTCGCCGAAGGGCCGAAAGCACTGACGGAACTGGAAGCGCGAGCCACCGTCGGCAGACTGGCACTGCTGCCCTGACAATGCCGCCGGTCATCACCGGAACCGGAACTCATGGGCCGGTCACGGAGCTTGAGACGGGAGCGGGTCACCGGAATTCCGGCGGCCCGCTCCGCTGCTGCTCGGACTGGTGGGCGCGGTAGGTTTCGAACCTACGACCCCTCGCTTGTAAGGCGAGTGCTCTCCCACTGAGCTACGCGCCCGGCATGAATCACCGGAGCCGTCATCCTACCCTGCCGCCGATCGTGGTCCGAGAGCGGCGAGGGCGGTACGCCAGGCGCTCTGGTCGCGGGCCTCGCCGGGGCCGTTCATCTCGGCGTAGACGACGGTGCCGTCGGTGTCCACCAGGAACGTGCCGCGGTTGGCGATGCCGCGTTCGTCGTCGAAGACGTCGTAGGCCCGGGCCACCTCGCCGTGCGGCCAGAAGTCGGCGAGCAGCGGGAAGTCGAAGTTCTCCTGGCCGGCCCAGACCTTGTGGCTGTACACGGAGTCGACGCTGACGGTGAGGACCTGTACCCGGTCGTTGGCGTACTCGGCCAGGTTGTCCCGGATCTCGGTGAGTTCGCCCTGACAGCGGCGACTGAACGTGAGGGGGTAGAAGACCAGCAGGACCGCTTTGCGACCGCGGAAGTCACGGAGGCGTACTTCCTGGTTGTTCTGGTCCTTGAGGACGAAGTCCGGGGCTTCGCTGCCCACCTCGATCGGCATCCACCCACCCTAAACCAGGCCAGCACCGCTGGGTCGGCGCCGCCTCGGGCGCCGACCTGGAGTGGGGTGGTAGTGAGCTACTTCTTCTTGGCGCCCCGGGGGGAGACCAGGCGTGCACCGGTCCAATCCTTGCCGGCGTTCACCGTTGAGGTCTGCTGCAGGCCCGCCGTGGGGGCCGATTCGCTGATCTCGCTCGGCTCGACGTGTCCGTCGCGGCCGGCCTTGGGGGTCAGCAGCCACACCACGCCGTTGTCGGCGAGAGGGCCAAGGGCATCGGTGAGGATCTCGAAAAGGTCACCGTCGCCGTCGCGGTACCACAACAGCACCGCATCGACGACCTCGTCGGTGTCCTCGTCGACCATGTCACCGACGCGTTCGGTCAGGGCGTCACGGAGATCCTCGTCGACGTCATCGTCGTACCCCATCTCCATGACCACCATGTTCGGCTCGAGGCCGAACCGGTCCGCCAGGCTACGTACGCCGTCGGCCTGACCCGCGGTCGCGCTCACTGTCCAAATCCTCCTAGCCGTCAAAAATGCACCGGAACCTGGGGGTAGTCCACACATTCCGGCGCCGGTGCGCAAGTGGCGCACCGAGTGTGTGGCAATTTACCGTGCCAGCAGCGCGTGGGCACCCTGTGTGATGGCATCCTCTCCCACCAGAACCTGCTGGGCTGCCGGACCGAGGGGAACCGGCACGTCAGCGGCCGCGACGCGGCGTACGGAGCCGACGAATGAGCCGTCCACGAGAGCGGCGAGTACGCCCTCGCCGACGCCGCCGGAGCGCCGCGTCTCGTCGACGATCAGCACCCGGCCGGTGACGGTGGCTTCGCGTACCAGGTCAGCGGCGGGTAGTGGGTTGAGCCAGCGCAGATCGACGACCCGCGAGCCGTATCCGTCGGCGGCCAGTTGAGCGGCGACACGCAGCGCCATCCGGACGCCGTTGCCGTACGTCACGATGGTCAGGTCCTGGGCGGTGCCCAGCCCGTAGGTGCGGGCCCGGCCGATCGGCACGTGGTCCTCGGCCCACGAACCGGGGGCCGGATAGGTCGCCAGCCACTCGCTGTCGCCTTGTTGATAGAGGTCCCTCGTCTGGTAGAGGGCGACCGGTTCGAGGAACACGCAGACGCTGCCGTCGACCTCCGCGGCGGCGAGGCAGGAGCGCAGCATCGGCGCGGCGTCGGAGGCCCGGGCCGGCACCGCGACGACGAGGCCGGGCACGTCGCGCAGGGCGGCCACGGTGTTGTCGTTGGCCAGGTGCCCGCCGATCCCGAACGGGCTCGCCAGGCCGGGCACGCGCAGCACCATCGGGTTGCGGTAGGCACCTGACGAGAGATACGCCATACCGGCCGCCTCGGCCCGCAGCTGGTCCGCCCCGCCGTGCAGCGCCGAGAGGCAGTCGAGTTCCGGTACCGGGAGCAGGCCGCCCAGTCCGGCGCCGGCGGCGAGTCCGAGGATGGTCGTGGTGTCGGGCGGGCTGTCGAAGACCCGTTCGGCGTGGTGCCCGGACAGCCCGGTGGTGACGCCGTGCCGTCCGCCGCGGGTGGTGGCCGGGCCGAAGAGCAGCATCCGCGGGTTCACGGCGAGGGCGTCGGCGAGGGTGGCGGTGATGGTCTGCGCGAGGGTCATCGGCCCGGCGTCCTCGGGCAGCCGGCCGTCGAAGACGCGCAGCCGGGTGGGTGCCCCGGCGCCGAGTGCCCGGCCGGCGTGCTCGGAGACGGCGTGGGCGGCGCGCAGCGGGCGGCGCGGGGCGAGGGTCGCGACGACCTCACCGGCGGAGGCGAGTTTGGGTTCGCCGAGCACTTCCTCGGCGGCTTTGCGGACCTGCCAGCCGACCTCGTCGTAGCGGGTGATCACTTCGTCCGGGCCGTACAGCCCGGCCTCGATGAGCAGTCGCGCGGCGGTGACCAGCGGATCGCGGTCCAGGCCGTCGCCGGGGTCCGGGTCGCCGGGGCTGCCGAGCAGCAGGACGGTGGACAGGTGCAGGACGGCGGGGCGGCGCTCGGTGCGTACGAACTCCGCCGCCTCGGTCGCCGCGTCATAGGCCGCGGCCAGGTCGCAGCCGTCGGCGTAGGAGTAGCGCAGGCCGGGCCGGCCACGCAGTGCCGCGGCCACCCAGCCGTCCGGGCCGGGTCCGCCGGGTGTGTTGTCCTCGCAGATCAGCAGCAGCGGCACCCGCTGGCCGGCGAGTTCGAGCCGGCCGGCCGCGTGCAGGGCCGCGGAGGCGGCGGCACCGCCGGCCCCGCCGTCGCCGAACGAGGCCGCCACGATCGCGTCGCCGGGCCAGGTGGTGCCGGTGGACCGGGTGAGGGCGTGTGCCAGCCCGACGGCCCGGGGCAGGTGGCCGCCGGGTGCGGAGATCGCCGGGATCAGGTGCAGGGCCGGGTTGCCGAAGATCTTGGCGCGGCCGCCGGTCGCCGGGTCCCGGACGGAGGCGACGACTCCGCGCAGGACGTCGCGGGCGGCTTCCTCGAGGCGCGGGCCGGAGTCGTGCCCGGCCGCACCGGGCCGGCCGGCCGCCCGTACGCAGTAGAAGGCCGCGGAGCGGTGGTGCAGCAGCACCGGGTCGTCGCCGCGCAGCGCCGCGGCGACCGCCGCATTGCCCTCGTGCCCGGCGGAGCCGATGGTGTGGAAGCCCTCGTTGAAGCTGCGCAGCCAGCGTGCGGCGAGGTCGAGGTGGCGGCTGGTCAGCTGGGCGTCGAAGAGTTCCCGGGCACGGGCACCGGTCAGGCCCGCACCGTCCCGGACCGGGTCGCCGGGGGAACGCCCGGATTCCGGTGGGCGGAGGGACGAGACCGCATCGCGGAACCGCTCGTCGAGGCTTTGCGGAGTGGTCACGCGATTCAGCATTCCCGACCGCGGCCGGTGATGCCACTGCGAGGACGATCGATCTGGCGCACACGGGCCGTCACCCGGTGGTGTACTCAGGGACATGATCTTGTGGGCCGCCGTCGCGCGCCTGGCGCAGTGCGTGTGCTGGCTGGCCGGCACCGCGTTCGTGTTCCTGCTGCTCGATCTGTACACATAGGCTCGGCGGATGCGCACCGAAACGATCACCGTACGGACCGGCGGGTCTCCGGCCGTCGTGGACATCACCAGCGAGGCGGCGGACTTCGCCCGCTCCGAGGGGGACGGCCTGCTGCACGTCTTCGTGCCGCACGCGACCGCCGGGGTGGCGATCATCGAGACCGGGGCCGGTTCGGACGACGACCTGCTGACCGCGATCGACGATCTGCTGCCGACGGAGGACAAGTGGCAGCACCGGCACGGGTCGCGCGGCCACGGCCGCGATCATGTCCTTCCGGCCTGGATCGCCCCGTACGCCACGTTGCCGGTGATCAACGGCCAGATCGCGCTCGGTACATGGCAGTCGATATGCCTGGTGGACACCAATGGCGACAACCCGATCCGGCAGGTGCGTTTCTCCTTCGTGAACGGCTGAGATCGGGACGTGTCCACAAAGTTACTGGTCAGTACGTGTGTCGAGCATCGCTGAGACACCCCGTAGACGTGACGACGCACACCGTAAGGGGGCAGGATGGAGACCTATTCCGCGCGATTCGCCACCTTGACCCATGAGGCGGACGGGTAGCACGGACGTCCGACACTCACACCAAGAGGATTGCCTGTGGCCACGGAGCGCAAGCGCCCGGTGATCAGCGATGGCCTGCCGAGCCAGCTTCCCGACATCGACCCTGAAGAAACCAACGAATGGGTCGAGTCGCTCAACGGAGTCATCGACGAACGCGGCGCGAAAAGAGCCCGTTATGTGATGTTGCGCCTGCTGGAGCGGGCCCGGGAGCGACAGGTCGGCGTGCCGCCACTGACGTCCACGGACTACATCAACACCATCCCGCCGGAGCGTGAGCCCTGGTTCCCCGGTGACGAGTTCGTCGAACGGCGGATCCGGGCCTACATCCGGTGGAACGCGGCGATGCTGGTGCACCGCGCGCAGCGGCCGGAGATCGGCGTCGGCGGTCACATTTCGACGTACGCGTCGAGCGCCAGCCTCTACGAGGTCGGCATGAACCACTTCTTCCGGGGCAAGGACCACCCGGGCGGCGGCGACCACATCTTCTACCAGGGTCACGCCTCCCCCGGCATGTATGCGCGGGCCTACCTGGAGGGCCGTCTCAGCACCCACCAGCTCGACGGTTTCCGCCAGGAGCTGTCGCACCCGGGTGGCGGCCTCCCGTCGTACCCGCATCCGCGTCTCATGCCGGACTTCTGGGAGTTCCCGACGGTCAGCATGGGTCTCGGCCCGCTGAACGCGATCTACCAGGCGCGCTACAACCGGTACCTGCACAACCGCGGGATCAAGGACACCAGCCAGCAGAACGTCTGGGCGTTCCTCGGCGACGGCGAGATGGACGAGGTCGAGTCGCTCGGTGCGATCGGCCTGGCCGCCCGCGAGGAGCTGGACAACCTCACCTTCGTGGTCAACTGCAACCTGCAGCGCCTCGACGGCCCGGTTCGCGGCAACGGCAAGGTCATCCAGGAACTGGAGGCCTTCTTCCGCGGTGCCGGCTGGAACGTGATCAAGGTCGTCTGGGGCCGGGAGTGGGACTCGCTGCTCGCCGCCGACCCCGACGGCGCGCTGGTCAACCTGATGAACGTCACCCCCGACGGCGACTACCAGACCTACAAGGGCGAATCCGGGGCGTACGTCCGGGAGCACTTCTTCGGGCGCGACCCGCGCACCCGCAAGCTCGTCGAGGGCATGACCGACGACGAGATCTGGAACCTCAAGCGCGGCGGGCACGACTACCGCAAGCTGTACGCGGCCTACAAGGCGGCCACCGAGCACACCGGCCAGCCGACCGTCATCCTGGCCAAGACCGTCAAGGGCTGGACGCTCGGGTCGCACTTCGAGGCCCGGAACGCCACGCACCAGATGAAGAAGCTCACCCTGAACGACCTGAAGGGCTTCCGGGACCGGCTGTACCTGGACATCAGCGACAAGCAGCTCGAGGAGAACCCGTACCTCCCGCCGTACTACCACCCCGGCGAGAAGTCCGACGAGTTCCAGTACATGATCGAGCGGCGCCGTGAGCTCGGCGGGTCGATCCCGACCCGGCGTACCAAGGCGAAGTCGCTGGCGATCCCGGACTCGAAGGTGTTCAGCGGCCTCAAGGGCGGCAGCGGCAAGCAGAAGGTCGCCACCACGATGGCGTTCGTCCGGCTGCTCAAGGACCTCATGAAGGACAAGGAGTTCGGGGCCCGCTGGGTGCCGATCATCCCGGACGAGGCCCGCACGTTCGGCATGGACTCGCTCTTCCCGACCAAGAAGATCTACTCGCCGCACGGCCAGACGTACACCTCCGTGGACCGGGAACTGTTCCTGTCCTACAAGGAGGCGACGAACGGGCAGATCCTGCACGAGGGCATCAACGAGGCGGGTTCCACGGCCAGCTTCATCGCGGCCGGCACGTCGTACGCGACGCACGACGAGCCGATGATCCCGCTGTACATCTTCTACTCGATGTTCGGGTTCCAGCGCACCGCCGACGAGCTGTGGGCGGCCGCCGACCAGATGACGCGCGGCTTCCTGCTCGGCGCCACCGCCGGCCGGACCACGCTCAACGGGGAGGGCCTGCAGCACGAGGACGGGCACTCGCTGCTGATCGCGGCGACCAACCCGGCCGTGGTGTCCTACGACCCGGCGTTCGGGTACGAGATCGCGCACATCATGGAGAACGGCCTGCACCGCATGTACGGCGAGAAGCAGGAGAACATCTTCTACTACCTCACCATCTACAACGAGCCGGCGATCCAGCCCGCCGAGCCGGCCGACCTCGACACCGAGGGCCTGCTCAAGGGCATCTACCGGTTCAGCGAGAGCTCGCTCAAGGAGGGCCCGAGGGCGCAGCTGCTCGCCTCCGGCACCGGCATGCGGTGGGCGCTCAAGGCACAGGAACTGCTCGCCCAGGACTGGGGTGTGAGCGCCGACGTCTGGTCGGTCACGTCCTGGACCGAGCTGCGCCGCGACGCGATCCAGGCGGAGGAGTACAACCTGCTCCACCCGAGCGACGCGCCGCGCAAGCCGTACATCCAGCAGAAGCTGGAGTCCTCCGAGGGCCCGTCGGTTGCGGTCAGCGACTGGATGCGGGCCGTGCCCGACCTGATCTCCCGCTGGGTGCCGAACGGCTACACCTCGCTGGGCACCGACGGGTTCGGCATGAGCGACACCCGGCACGCCCTGCGCCGCCACTTCCACGTGGACGGCGAGTCGGTGACCGTGGCGACGCTGCGTGAGCTGGCACTGCGCGGTCAGATCCCGGCGCACGTGCCGGGCGAGGCCGCCAAGAAGTACGCGATCGACGACGTCAACGCCGCGCCGGTGGGCGAGACCGGCGGCGACTCGTAGGAACCACGATGAGGGGGCCCGCGGGCCCCCTCATCGCCCTATGCGGGTCCGTAGTTGATCACCTCGACGCCGGTGGCCGACCGCCAGCTGCCGGTGTGTGCCAGAGCGATCCGGGTGCCCTCCTCCCAGAGCCTGCGGCCCTCGCCGGCCACCACCGGAAAGATCATGATCCGGTACTCGTCGATCAGGTTGTGCCTGGTCAGATAGTTGACGAGGCTCCCGCTCCCGTTGATCAGGAGGGTGTCGGAGCCGGTTCTCAGCTTCGCCACCGCCTCGGCCACGTCGCCGTCCAGGAAGCTGGCGTTCCACTCGGCCTGATCGGCGGTGAGCGTCGTGGTGGCGACGTGCTTGGGCATCCCGTTCATCTTGGCGCCGAAATCACCGGTCTCGGCGGCCATCCGCGGCCAGGCCGCCTTGAAGCCCTCGTAGGTCTTGCGGCCGAGGAGCAGCGCGTCGGCCTCCCGGAGGTTGTCGGCCTGCCAGGCGCCGAGTTCCTCGTTGAAGTACGGGCCACTCCAGACCGGCTCCTCGAAGACACCGTCGAGGGTCACGTACTCCACCGCCACGATCTTGCCCATGGTTCTCACCTCGTTGCTCGCCGGGTCGTCGGGTCGAAAACGGCAACGAGCGGGCGGCGAGGTGGTCGCGGCGCGATGATCGGGATGTGGGATTCCGAATCAGCCACAAACTGCTCCTTCTCGGCCTGGGGAGCGTTCTGGTCACCGCTGTCGTGCTGGTGGCCGTCGGCGCCTGGCAGTGCGGCCGCTTCGCCGACAACACCGAACGCGAGGTGCTGCGGCAGAACCGGTCGCGCTCACGCAGAGTGCCGCCGACGCCGGCGCCCTGGTCGCGACCGTCGGCGACGAGATCCAGCAGAGCATGGACCGGAGCATGAACAGCGCCTCGGCGTTCCTCGCCCAGAACGGCGGGATGCGGTTCACGGACAGACGGGTCACCTGGACGGCCACCAACCAGGTCTCCCAGGGGGCGACGAGAGCCGCGCTGCCCCGCGTCGAGATCGGCGGCAGGTGGCTCGGGCAGAACACGGATCTGAAGCGGACCACCCCGTTCGTCGACGACGCGAAAACTCTTTCCGGCGCGACCATCACCGTCTTCCAGCGGATGAACGCGGCCGGTGACCTGCTGCGGGTCGCCACGACGGTGAAGTCGGCGAAGGGCACCCGCGCCATCGGGACGTACATCCCGGCCACCGCGGACGGCAAACCGAACGCCGTGGCGGCCGCGATCAAGGACGGCAAGCAGTACCGCGGCGTCGCGGCGGTGGTCGGCACGCCGTACGCCTCGGTCTACGACCCGATCAAGGACGCGGCCGACGCCGTGATCGGCGCGCTCTACGTGGGCGTCCCGCAGGCCGAGGCGCTGGTGAACCTGACCGCGACGATCAGCGCGATGAAGATCCAGACGAACGGGTGGGTCTCGGTCTTCAGCACGGCCGCCGCCGACCGCGGCCGGGTCGTCGCCTCCAGCATCGAGGGCATGGCCGGGCAGAACATGCTCGACGCCGCCGACGCCGACGGCACCCGGTACGTCGAGGAGATCGTCACCGGCGCCCCGCAACTCGCCGGCGGTGCCATCCAGCAGGCGAAATACCGGCTGCCCGGGGCCGCCGGCGCACCGGCCGGGAACACCACCACGACGGTTGCCTACTACGCGCCGTACCAGTGGGCGGTGACAGTGGGCGGCTACGACGCCGACGCCGGCGCCGCGGTCACCGCGGTCCGGGAGGGACGCGGCACGATGCTGACCGCGTTCGTGATCGCCGCGGTGCTGCTGGCCCTGGCCGGCGCTGCGGCGGCGTACCTGCAGGCGTCCCGGATCGCGCGCCGCATCGCCGCGCTGACCGGAGCGCTGACCCGGCTCGCCGGCCGCGACCTCACCGTACGGATCGACGATCGGGGGCGCGACGAGATCGGCGAGGCCGGTGCCGCGCTCAACACGGCCGCCGGCGAGCTCCGTACCGTCATGCAGGAGGTGATGAACGCCTCCGAGGAGGTCACCGGAACCGCCCGGCGGGTCTCGGCCACCGGCGGGGAGATGTCCTCCGCGACCGACACCGCCGCGAACCGGGCCGGCACGGTGAGCGCCTCAGCGGACGCGGTGTCGCACGTGGTGCAGACCGTCGCCGCCGGCGCCGAGCAGATGGGCGCGTCGATCACCGAGATCTCGCACAACGCGCAGGAGGCCGCACAGGCCGGCCGGGACGGGGTCGGCCTGACCGCCGCGGCCGCGGACGTGATCACCGAACTCCGGGCCTCGACCGCGAAGATCACCGATGTGGTGCAGCTGATCGCCAGCATCGCCGAGCAGACCAATCTGCTGGCCCTGAACGCGACCATCGAGGCCGCACGCGCCGGCGAGACCGGCAAGGGCTTCGCGGTGGTCGCCGGTGAGGTCAAGGAGCTGGCCCAGGAGACCGCCAGGGCGACCGAGGACGTCACCGGGCGGGTGGCCGCGATCAACGCCGACACCGCCCGCGCGGTCACCGCGATCGATGCCATCTCGGCGCGGATCGCCCAGGTCAACGATTACCAGACGGCCATTGCGGCAGCGGTCGAGCAGCAGGCCGCGACGACCGCCGAGATGGCCCGCAACATCGCCGAGGCGGCCGGTGGCAGCCGGGACATCGCCGACGGCATCGGCACCGTGAGCGGGGCGATGCAGAGCACCCGCGCGTCGGTTGCGGAGTCGCACCGGGCCGCGGACGAGCTGACCGCCACGGCCAATCGGCTGACCGGGCTGGTCGGGCGGTTCACCGTCTGAACCGAACCATCGGTACGCTGGGTCCGTGACTGTTCGCGTACGTTTCGCACCCTCGCCCACCGGGATGTTCCACGTCGGCGGCGCCCGCACCGCGCTGCAGAACTGGATCTACGCCCAGCAGCACGGCGGTGTCTTCGTGCTCCGAATCGAGGACACCGACGCGGCCCGCAACAAGCCGGAGTGGACCGAGGGCATCCTCTCGGCACTCGACTGGATCGGCATTGAACGCGGGACGTACGAGGGCCCCTACTACCAGTCGTCCTACGCGGCCGACCACACCGCTGCCGCCACCCGTCTCTACGGAGAGGGCCGGGCGTACTACTGCGACTGCAAGCGCGAGGACGTCATCGCGCGCACCGGCAACACCCACATCGGCTACGACGGCTTCTGCCGCGAGCGGGCGCTGGGACCGGGCGAGGGGCGGGCGCTGCGCTTCCGGACCCCCGACGAGGGCGAGACCGTGGTCGAGGACCTGGTCCGCGGCAAGCCGACCTTCGAGAACAAGCTGCTCGAGGACTTCGTCATCGCCCGCAGCGACGGCTCGGCGGTGTTCCTGCTGGCCAACGTGGTCGACGACATGAGCCTCGGGATCACGCACGTGTTCCGCGCCGAGGAGCACCTGCCCAACACCCCCAAGCAGCAGCTGCTCTGGGAGGCGCTGGGCGCGACCCCGCCGGTCTGGGGTCACGTGCCGGTGATCGTCAACGAGAAGCGGCAGAAACTGTCGAAGCGCCGCGACAAGGTCGCCCTCGAGTCGTACCGGGACGAGGGTTATCTGGCCGCCGCCATGCGCAACTACCTGATGCTGCTCGGCTGGTCGCCGACCGGTGACCGGGAGATCGTCCCGTGGTCGGTCATCGAGGAGGAGTACCGGATCGAGGACGTCAGCCACGCTCCGGCGTTCTACGACGTCAAGAAGCTGCGGGCGTTCAACGGCGAGTACATCCGCGCCCTGACGCCGAGCGAGTTCACCCAGGTCTGCGCGCCGTGGCTGACCGGCACCGAGACCATTCCGGCCCCGCCGTGGGCGCCGGCGAGTTTCGACGCCGACGTCTTCATGACGATCGCCCCGCTCGCGCAGACCCGGATCGCGGTGCTGTCCGAGATCGTGGAGAACGTCGACTTCCTCTTCCTGGACGAGCCGGTGCACGACGAGGCGTCGTGGGCCAAGGCCATGAAGGAGGGCGCGGCGGAGATCCTGGACGACACCGCGGCCGCCTTCGGCGCACTCGGCGACTGGTCGGCCGAGTCGTTGAAGACGGCGCTCGAGGGTGTCGGTGAGGCTCGAGGTCTCAAATTGGGCAAGACTCAGGCTCCGGTCCGCGTCGCTGTGACGGGCCGCACCATCGGCCTGCCGCTCTTCGAATCGATCGAACTGCTCGGCCGGGAGCGCACGCTGGCCCGTATCTCCGCTGCTCGCGCTCGTCTCTGACCGATTCGCCCCCTTTGCTGAACGGCTTACCGTATTCGACGGCCGGCTGGCCATAGCCGGTCGTCGAATACGGTGATGCTCTCCGTCACCAGGGTGACCACCGACCCCATCGATTGCGGGGAGTGGGTACTATTCGGCGGCTGATCGACCGCCGTCCGGTCGTCCTGGCCATCCCACACATGGTTCGAATTCACCCTGTCTCGAGATGCGGCCGGGGCTGAGTGCGGGAAGGCTGGGGGGACGGGCCGTGTACCGGTTCCACCGACCGGGTACGAGCAGCGGTCAGCGATCCATGTCCATCCACGGGGGCGGGGAGGTCGGATGGTGCGGGGGACGATCACGAGGCTGGTGACGACGATCACGGCGGTGGCCGTGGCGGTGGCGCTGGCGTTCGCAGCGGTACCGGCGACGGCTCAGGCCGCGCCGAAGTCGCCGCCGAAACCCGACGCGTTGCAACTGGTCGGTACCGGTATCGAAGAAACAATTCTCGTCAAGCAGGACGAACGGCCGAAGCTGTTCCAGATGCTGCTCAGCGAGGTGAACTGGCTGGCGCAGGCCTCGGGGTCGACCAGCGGTGTGCCGAAGCCCGCGGACCTGGGCCCGAAGTTCACCGTGACCCTGCTGGTCAAGAATGCGCCGAATCAGCTCTACCACCTGTACCCGATGGCCGAGGGCGGCCCGCGGGCACACCGGCCGGCGAAGCAGCCGTCCGGCAAGAAGACCGACGCCTGGTTCTACGGCCGGCTCTCGATGCCCGAGTCGCTGCGACTGGGCGGTGCTCCGCTCGAGGGCAAGCCGGACGTCGTGCAGAGCGGCATCGGTGGCGGCGTCGGCACCGACCTGGCGGTCGAGGAGGTGAACCCGGTCGAGGAGATGACCGTGGCGTTCGCCGAGTTCCGTCGGCTGTTCCTGCTCAACGGAGCGGTCCTGCTGGTGATCCTGACCGGTCTGGCCGGCATGGCGTTCCTCATCCGCCGGCGGGTCTGACACCCTCCGGCCGATCGGCGCTCTTCCGGGGCGTCGCCGAGTTCTCGACCAGGCGGACCAGGTCCTCCAGGTCAGCGTCGAACTCGGCGGCGCCCTCGAGCATTTCCCCCGCCGTTCCGGGCAGCCCACCGGTGACCTCACCGGTCGTGTAGCCGAGCAGGAACGCACAGATGAGCCGGGCCTGCCGGGGCACCTCGGAGTTGGGGACCCCGGCGTCGGCCAGGATGCCCTGCAGCGCGGCGGCCATCCAGGAGGCCGAGGGCCCGGCCGCGGAGCGGTTCAGCAGTAGCGGAAAGGCGCTCGGGTGGGCGCGCGCCAGCGAGCGGACGGCCCGGCCGAGCGCGCAGAGCCGGCGACGCCAGTCCACGTCGGCCGGGTTCTCACCGACCGCGGTGCCGAGCTCCAGGTGCAGCAGGTCGACCAGACCGTCGAGGAGGGCGTCCTTGCCCCCGACGTACGGGTAGAGGGCCATCGACGTGAGCCCGACCCGCTCCGCGACGGCACGCATCGACATGGCGGCCAGCCCGCGCTCGTCCACGAGAGCGAGCGCCTGATCGAGGATCTGCCGTCTCTTGTCGTCCACCACGCCAACCTGACCAGTCCGGCGCCCCGAGAACCCGGAAACGCGCCCGTCACTCACCCGTACGAGGCACTGCTAGCACCAGCGGCCGGGTGGGCGGCCGCGACCGGCGGCGCGACGGCGCGGCCGGACCGCGCCGTGCAGGTGTGCTCCGGCCCATCCGCGTAGTTCGGTACGACAGCCGACCCGTTCGGTGCGCGGGTCCACGATCAGCTCCTCGTCGGCCGGCGACACTGCCGGCGAGTCGTCGAGGGCGGGATCCCTGTCGGAGCACGCGAACGCGTCGTCCCGTTCCATCATCTCGCCTCCTCGATCCGTGGCCTCGGCGCAAGTGTCCGTCGGCGCCGACTTTTCATCGGCACCTCAACGCCCGGTGTTAACTCCCGACGGACCGACGTCCGACACCTTGCCAGGTCACCGACCGAAATCACGGGAGAGGCGCACCGCTACGCCGGTCAAATGTCATAAAAACCCCTAAACAGTGCATAAAACTCGTTTCTGGTGCATGTCAGCCCGATTCCGGTCGCGGGCCCCGGCGTGACACGCTGGGCCGGTGGCAGACAACGACACCGGTACAGCAGCCGGGGCCAAGCCGGACACCACGGCGAAACCCCTGGCCCCGGGCACGCTGCGCCGCATCGAACGGCAGGCCGGCGCGCTGGCCAGCGCCGCCGTCGCCCGCATGGATGAGACGCTGCCATGGTTCCGCGCGCTCCCGGCCGACCAGCGATCCTGGGTGATGCTCGTCGCACAGGCCGGAGTGCGCTCCCTCGTCGAGTGGCTGCGCTCCGGCGGCACGGTCGCCGCCAGCACCGAGATCTCCGACGAGGTGTTCGCCGCGGCGCCCCGCGCACTGGCCCGGGTGATGACGCTCACCCATACCGTGCAGCTGATCAAGGTGACCGTCGACGTCGCCGAGGCCGAGGTGCCCGGCTACGCCGAGTCCGGCGAGCAGGACGCGCTGATCCAGGCCATTCTCCGGTTCTCCCGGGAGATCGCCTTCTCGGCGGCCCGGGTCTATGCCCGCGCCGCCGAGTCGCGCGGTGCCTGGGACGCCCGGCTGCAGGCCCTGCTCGTCGACGCCCTGCTGCGCGGCGACTCCTCCGACGTGCTGGCCAGCCGGGCCGCAGCGCTGGGCTGGGCGGACGCGCCACCGGTCGCGGTGGCGGTCGGCCGCTCCCCCGGCGGCGACCTCACCGCGGTGCTGCACGCCGTCTACCGGGCCGCCCGGCGGGCCCGGCTCGAGGTGATCGCCGGCGTGCACGGCGACCGGCTGGTGGTCGTGGTCGGTGGCGCGACCGATCCGGTGGCCGCGGCGTCCGCGCTCGGTGGCGCCTTCGGCGAGGGCCCGGTCGTGGTCGGCCCGGCGGTGCCGTCGCTGGACCAGGCCACCGAGTCGGCACGGGCGGCGCTGGCCGGCTTCCGGGCCGCGTCGGCCTGGCCCGGAGCACCGTCCCCGGTGGCCGCCGACGACCTGCTGCCCGAGCGGGTGCTGTCCGGCGACATGGACGCCCGGCGCAAGCTCCGGCACGACGTGTTCGGTGCGCTGGCCCGGGCCGGCAGCGGCCTTCTCGAGACGCTTGACGCCTTCTTCGCCTCCGGGGGCGTACTGGAGAGCGCAGCCCGGGAACTCTACGTCCATCCGAACACGGTCCGTTACCGGTTGCGGCGGGTCGCCGAGGTCACAGCGCTGTCCCCGCTGGACGGGCGCGACGCGTTCGCGTTGCGGATGGCGCTCACCATCGGCCGTCTGGACCCCGCGACGTGACCCGGATCTCTCACCATCCGCGCCGATAAGCGGAGGTGTGAATGGGGATGAAGTTACCCAACAACACCCCTGTTTTGTAGGAACCCTACAACGCGGGTCGTAGGGTTTGGTCGTGCCTGGCTACCCCGCAAACCCGTTCGATCCGGAAGAGTCGAGGACGTGCTCGCCGTACTCTCGCCCGGCCAGGGTTCCCAGAAGCCCGGCTTCCTCACCCCCTGGCTCGACCTCCCCGGCGCCGAGGCCCGACTGACCGAGTGGTCCGCCCTCGCCGGCGTCGACCTGCTGCACCTCGGCACCCGCGCCGACGCCGAGGAGATCAAGGACACCGCACGCACCCAGCCGCTGCTCGTCGCCGCCGCGCTGCTGGCCGGTGAGCACCTGCCCCTGGATCGCGTCGGCGTGGTCGCCGGGCACAGCGTCGGCGAGCTCGGCGCCACCGCCCTGGCCGGGGTGCTGACCCCCGCCGACGCGATCACCCTGGCCGGTGTCCGCGGCCGGGAGATGGCCGCCGCCTGCGCCCTCGAACCGACCGGCATGAGCGCCGTCCTCGGCGGCGACCCGGACGAGGTGGTCGCCACCATCGACAAGCACGGGCTGTTCCCGGCGAACCGCAACGGTGCCGGCCAGATCGTCGCCGCCGGCGCGCTGCCCGCACTCGCCGATTTCGCGGCCGCACCGCCGGCGAAGGCCCGGGTGATCACGCTGCAGGTGGCCGGCGCCTTCCACACACCGTTCATGGCACCCGCCGAGACCGCGCTGGCCGCCGTCGCGAGCGGGGTCGCCACCCGGGATCCGGCCCGGGCCCTGCTGTCGAACCTGGACGGCACCGCGGTCGCCGACGGCGCCGAGATGCTGCAGCGGCTGGTCCGCCAGGTCACCGCGCCGGTCCGCTGGGACCTGTGCATGCGGGCACTGAAGGACCTCGGCGTCACCGGCATCATCGAGCTGCCACCCGCCGGCACCCTCGCCGGCCTGGTCAAACGCGAGCTCAAGGGCGACGGTGCCCCGGAGATCGTCACGCTCAACACCCCGGACGACCTGCCGGCCGCCCTCGACCTGATCGCCCGCACCGAAGGAGAAGCTCGATGACCGCGGGTTCCCGCATCCTGGCGATGGGCCACTACCAGCCGTCGCGTGTGATCACCAACGACGACCTGGCCAGCACGCTCGACACCAACGACGCGTGGATCCGGGACCGGGTCGGCATCGCCGAACGGCGGGTCGCGGACGGCGAATCGGTCGCCGACATGGCCACCTTCGCCGCCGAGAAGGCGCTCGCCGCCTCCGGGCTCACCGCCTCCGACATCGACCTCGTCATCGTCGCGACCTGCTCGGCCATCGACCGCTGCCCCAACGTGGCGACCCGCGTCGCGGACCGGCTCGGCATCAACGCCCCGGGCGCGTTCGACGTCAACACCGCCTGCTCCGGCTTCTCCTACGCGCTCGCCACCGGGGACCACGCGATCCAGGCCGGGGCCTCCCGCAACGCCCTGGTGATCGGCGCGGAGAAGCTGTCCGACATCACCGACTGGTCCGACCGTACGACCGCCGTGCTCTTCGGTGACGGTGCGGGAGCAGCAGTGCTCAGTGCCGTCCCGGACGGCGAGGCCCCCGGCATCGGACCGGTGGTCTGGGGTTCCACCCCGGAGAAGGGCGAAGCCCTCAAGATCGCCGGCTGGCAGCCCTACATCAAGCAGGAGGGCCAGGCGGTCTTCCGCTGGGCCACCACCGCGCTCGCGCCGTTCGCGATCGAGGTGTGCGAGCGCGCCGGGGTCGCCCCGTCGGAACTGGCCGCCTTCGTCCCGCACCAGGCCAACACCCGGATCATCGACGGCATCGTGAAGCGGCTCGGCCTGAGCCCCGACGCGATCGTCGCCAAGGACCTCGTCGAGTCGGGCAACACATCCGCCGCGAGCGTCCCGCTGGCCCTGTCCAAGCTGATCGAGCGGCGCGAGGTGCCCTCCGGGGCGCCGGTGCTGCTCTTCGGCTTCGGCGGCGGCCTCACCTACGCCGGCCAGGTCGTCCGCTGCCCCTGAGCAGCGCGCCCGGCCGACGACAGTTCCCACCATCGAGAGGAAAGATTCCCACAATGGCAACTCGCACAGAGATCACCTCCGGCCTCGCCGAGATCCTCGAGGAGGTCGCCGGGGTGAACCCGGACGACGTCGCCGAGGAGAAGTCCTTCACCGACGACCTGGACGTCGACTCGCTGTCCATGGTCGAGGTCGTGGTGGCCGCCGAGGAGAAGTTCGGCGTCAAGATCCCGGACAACGAGGTGCAGAACCTGAAGACCGTCGGTGACGCCGTCACCTACATCGAGGCGAACCACTGACATGAGCAACGTAGACGTCGTCGTCACCGGGCTCGGCGCGACGACCCCGCTGGGCGGGGACGTCGCGTCCACCTGGGACGCCTTGCTCGCCGGCCGCTCCGGGGTGGGACACCTCACCCAGGAGTGGGCCGGTTCCCTCCCGGTGCGGATCGCCGCGCAGCTGGCCGTCGAACCCTCCGAGGTGATCGAACGGGTCCGGCTGCGCCGGATGGACCGCTCCGAGGCGATGGCCGTGATCGCGGCGAAGGAGGCCTGGGCGGACTCCGGGCTCGCTGACTCCGGGCTCGACCAGGAGCGGCTCGCGGTGAGCTTCGGCACCGGCATAGGTGGCGCGATCACCCTGCTCGACCAGGACGACATCCTGGAACAGCACGGACCGCGGCGGGTCAGCCCGCACACGGTGCCGATGCTGATGCCGAACGGTCCGGCCGCGCATATCGGACTGGAACTCGGCGCCAAAGCCGGCGTCCGGGCGATGGCCAGCGCCTGCGCCACCGGCGCCGAAGCGGTCGCACTCGGACTCGACCTGATCCGGCTCGGCCGCGCCGACGTGGTGGTGGCGGGCAGCACCGAGGCCGTCATCCACCCCCTGCCGGTCGCCGGGTTCGCCTCGATGCGGGCCATGTCGACCCGCAACGACGACCCGGAGCGGGCGTCCCGGCCGTGGGACAAGGGGCGCGACGGTTTCGTCCTCGGCGAGGGCGCCGGCGCGCTGATCCTGGAACGGGCCGACCACGCGATCGCCCGAGGAGCCAGGATCTACGCGCGTCTCGCCGGTGCGGGCATCACCTCGGACGGATACGACATCGTCCAGCCCGACCCCGAGTGCCGCGGAGGCATCCGCGCCATGCGGATGGCGATCGAGGACGCCGGCCTGACCGGCGCCGACATCCACCACGTGAACGCCCATGCCACCTCGACCCCGGTCGGCGACATGGGTGAGATCAAGGGCATCCGGGCAGCCATCGGCGGCCACCCGATCCTGACGTCGACCAAGTCGATGACCGGCCACCTGCTCGGCGCGGCCGGCGCACTCGAGTCGATCGCCGCGATCCTGGCCCTCCGGGACGGCATCATCCCCCCGACCATCAACCTCGACGACCCCGACGAGCGGCTCGACCTGGAGGTGGCGGCCCACAAGGCGCGGACCGCAGACATCCAGGCGGCGATGAACAACTCGTTCGGCTTCGGCGGCCACAACGTGGCCCTGGTCTTCACCCGCGCCTGATCCCCGCCGACGAGCCCGTACTCCTCGGGTGTCGATCCCGCCTCCGGCCGGACCACGACCCCGAGGAGCGGCTCCGGCTCCGCGGCCCTCCAGCCCAGCTCCCACCGGCTTCCCGGCCACTGCCGGCACCTCCCGGCCCGCCCGCCAGGCCGTTGGCTTCCCGGCCACCGCCAGCACCTCTCGGCCCGCCGCCGACTTTCCAGCCGGCTGTTGGCTTCCGGTCGGATATGGCTCCCCGGGCGGCTGTGGGCCTCCCGGCCTGCGGCCGACAGCCGTGACGCCCGACCACGGCCTTGCGGTGAGTTGCGGTGCTGGTTGAGCGGAAGACGCAAACCTCTATCCGATACGGCCACAACCCCGGCAACCGCACCATCGCGAACCGGGGCCACCCCGGCGCGAGGCAACGGCCTCTCTCGCCCGCCAGCGCGCCTCACGGGCTGCAGCGTTGCTCACCGCCAAATCCCCGGACGCCCCACCCCGACGCCGTGCCCGCTCGGGAGCAGGCCCGCCGGCCGTAGCCCAGCCACGCAATCCGCACTGCAATCCAGGCCTGACCTACGGCCGGCGCTCCGTCCGGGCACTCGCGGAAGCAATCCACCCAGCGGAACCAGGCACTGGTGGGCCCCGAGCCGGCGAGAGGCGGCCGCACCGAGACCGGCACATTCGGACCGGCCGCGTTGAGGAACCCACTCATGGTCGACTCTCCGCCACGCCTGGCCGCCCAGCCCGGACGCTCAACAGTCGCTCGCCTGCCGTCCACCACCTGGCTACCGGAATCGTGTGAGTTTGCGGCGAGTACCCAGGCGAACTTCACGAGATCGACCCCGATATGCACCGTGCCGCCCCAAAACCCCGCCCCACCGCGACCGTGTGAGCTTGCGGTCGTGGCAGGGGCACAACCTCACAAGATCGCCCGTGGACATCACAACGAGCAGCACCGCCAACCCCCCGCCCCGCAAGCATGTGAGTTTGCGGCAGCCACCGCGGCCGAAGCTCACTAGATCGCATACGACACACGACATGCGGCACCCAGCCGCACGCGGCACCCAGCCGCACCCAGCCGCACCCAGCCGCACCCAGCCGCACCCCGCCGCACCCAGCCGCACCCAGCCGCACCCAGCCGCACGCGGCACGCGATTGGCGGGAGCACGCGTTGCGCTTGATCTTGCCGGGCGAGCCGGCTTTCGGCGACGGGTGGAGGCAGCGGCCGGTGCTTTGGCGACGCCGGCGGTGAGGGGACTTCCTCAGCCCGTGCGGCGCGTTGGGGCCGCGACGGGCCGCACGCGTCGCGATCGTCGTGGCCCCGGTACGTGATCGGTGCGGTGGTGGAAGCGATGGCCGTACCGGAAAGGGCCTATTTCGCGCATGCGCTCCGGGGCAGCTTGCCGACCGCGACGGGTGACCGCCCGGGTGCCTTGGCCTTGCCGGCGATGACGGCGGCCAGCGCGTCGAGTGACAGCTTGCTCGACGAGTAGGTGGCGATGAGGGTGCGTGTGTTCGCCTGGGCGAGCAGTCCCGGCGAGTCCATCATCACGGTGATCGCGGCCGAGTCGTCGAGGTCGACGCGCTGGTCGCCGTAGCCGACGAGGCGGATCACGCTGCCGCCGGACGCCTGGACCTGCATGCCGGCTCCCTGGAGGGCCTTGACCAGGTTGACGCGGGCCACCTCGCGGCTGGCGGGCGCGGAGACCGAGACCGGGCCCCGGGCGAGCGGGCCGGAGCAGGCGCCGCGGAGGACCGTGACGGCGGCGGCGTCGAGTGCCGACACGGCCTGCAGGTGGGCGGGTGAGCCGATGACGGAGAGTTCCGGCTGCGGGGTCTGCGCGGTGCGGAACTTGAGGGTGAGGATACGGGTCACGGCTTCGGTGAGGCGTTCGCGTTTGAGGCTGCCGTTCTTGAGCGCGTTGACGATGCCGTCGCGGGCGGCGCCGATGTCCGGTGGCATGAGGAGCATGTCGTTGCCGGCGTTGAGGGCGCGGACGGCGGCTTCTCCGGCGGGCCATTTCTGGGCGGGGGCCATGTTCATGGCGTCGGTGACGGCGACGCCGGTGAACTTGAGGCGGCCGCGCAACTCGTCGGTCATGATCTTGCGGGAGAAGGTGGCGGCCACGCCCTTGTCGATGGCCTGCAGGTTGAGGTGGCCGGACATCACCACGCCGGCGCCGGCGTCGACGCCGGCCTTGAACGGTGGCAGGTCCTGCTGTTCCCACGCCTTGCGGCTCTGGCCGATCAGCGGCAGTTCGTCGTGGCTGTCGGCGGTGGTGTGGCCGTGGCCGGGGAAGTGCTTGAGGGCGGCCGCAACGCCGGACGACTGCAGGCCCCGGACGGCGGCGGCGACCTGCTGGGAGTTGGCCTTGGCGTCGCTGCCGAAGGAGCGGGAGCCGATCACGCCGCCGCCGGCCGTGCCGAGGGTGTCGGCGACCGGGGCGAAGTCGACGGTGACGCCCATCGCGGCGAGTTCCGTGCCGGCCGCGCGCCAGGCCTGCTCGGTCAGCGTGGGCTGGCGGGCGGCTCCGAAGGCGAGCGCGGACGGCAGCATGGTGACGCCCTCGGTGACGCGGGTGACGATGCCGTACTCCTGGTCCATGCCGATCATCAGGGGCGCACCGGCCGGGATCTTGCCGGCGGCGTCCTGGAGACCGGCGGTCAGGGCGCGGACCTGTTCCGGGTTCTCGACGTTCGTGGTGGGGTTCGTCTTGCCGGTCGGGTCGTCGGGGGCGAAGCCGACCAGGATCAGGCCGCCGAGCCGGTACTTGGTGATCATCTCGGCGGGGGTGTCGACTCCGGCCAGCTGCTGGTTGCCCTGTCGGTTGACCGGGTCGACCTGCGTGGCGGAGCTGCCGTAGGCGTAGGGCATGAGGACCTGGCCGGCCAGGTCCTCGTCGCTGAGGCGAGCCACCACCTCGGCGGCTCGCGCGGCCGGGTCACCGGTCACGGCGGGCGGGGCACTCGCGGTCACGGCCGGCGAGACCGGGGCCGCGGTGGCCGGCGCGGTCCGGGTCGGCGCCGGCTCGTCGCTACAGGCCCCCAGAGCCAGGAGCAGGGGTACGGCGAGCGCGCGCGACAGAGTTCTCACGATCGCCATCGAACCAGTTCACGGCAAACGTCGCCACTTCAACCCGCCATCACGTTTTGGGCATGCTTCAGGACGATTTGCCTGTACGGCCGGGGCGGTGTCAGCCGACCCGGGTCAGCAGCGTGACCGGTGCGCCGTCGCCCGCGTAGCGGTAGGGCTCCAGCTCCACGTCCCAGGCAGTGCCGAGCGCCTTCTCCAGCGCATGCGACAGCGCCTCGGGCGCACGGACCGAGGACATGATGGCGCGCAGCCGGTCCTCGCCGATCTGGATGTCGCCGGAAGCGCCCATGACCCCGTGGAACAGCCCGCGACCGGGAACGTGCATGAACCGTTCCCCGTCGACGCCCGGACTGGGTTCCTCGGTGACCTCGAATCGGATCATGGGCCACTGTCGCAGGGCAGCAGCCAGCTCGGCACCAGTACCAGCCCGGCCGGTCCAGCTGCACTCGGCTCGGCGCATGCTCGGATCGACCGGTTGCACGGTCCATTGCAGATTGACCGGCGCGGTCAGGACGCGCGCGATCGCCCACTCGACATGCTGGCACACGGCGAGTGGGGTCGAGTGGACGTATACGACGCCACACGTTGGCACGGTGACCTCCCGGAGACCGAGGTGCGTCTTCCCCTACGACCTCGACCGCGGTTGATCGTGTCCCATGATGCCGGGTGGTACGGATGGTGCGCCAGAGAATCCGCAACATCGACTATGGGAGCTGCCGTAGTGGCATACCCTGCCCAACGCTGTTACCTGCTCCGACGGTATGGTTGACCCGCCGTCGTGTAGAGTTGCCACGGCCTTTTTTCTACTCTTCTCAGCTTTCTCCAAGGAGTACCGCCGTGGCGAGCAACACTTCAAAGACCGCCCGCGCATCAGTCCGCGCCGGCCAGAGCACCGGTGGCGCCCTCAGCGTGCTCGGTGAGTACAAGTACCTCATCCCGCTCGCCAACGGCCGCTTCGCGTACGTTCGCAACCTGACCAACGGCAAGACCCAGCACCTCAGGACCGACTCCGACGCTTTCGTCGAGGAGATCCGGGTGCTGGCCGCGGCCGGTCACGGTGCGAAGATCCGCACCGAGCTGAACAGCCTGCACAACACCAACCCGGAGCACGGCTGGAACGAGACCGAGAAGCGTCTCGTCGACGCCGGCGTCTTCGAGGGCTGATTGTTCGAAAAACGCGCCGCCCGGCTACGGCCGGGCGGCGCGTTTTTGCATGATCAGTGGATCAGGGCAGGAACTCGACCCAGCCGCTGTCCAGGTCGTACACGGCTCCGGCGACGTTCACCTTGCCCGCGGCGATCCCCTCGGCCAGCTCAGGCACCGCACGCAGCCGCTCCACCGTGCGGACCACGTTCGCCCGGACCGCCTTCTCGGCCGCGTCCTCGCCCTCGAGGCCGACCTCCTGCACGGCCGGGGCCAGTTCGTCGACCAGATAGCCGACCGGGCTGGTGTCACCGCCGGGGACGGCGCCCCCGCGCAGCGCCTTGACCGTGGCGTGCACGGCCCCGCAGCGCTTGTGGCCGACGACAAGCACCAGGGAGACGCTCAGCTCGGCCACCGCGAAGTTGATGGAGCCGATCAACGAACGGTCCAGCACGTGCGCGCCGGACCGGGCCACGCAGATCGAGCCGAAGGTCTGATCGAAGATCGCCTCGAGCGGCACGCGTGAGTCGATGCAGCCGAGCACCAGTGAGTGCGGTTTCTGCCCGTTGGCGGTCGCGGCGGCCCGGGCCACGTCGTGGCCGTACCGCGGCCGGCCGTAGACGAAGCGCTTGTTACCCGCTATGAGCTCGCTCATGGCGGCGGCGGGGGTACTGACCTGGGCGTCACGAGTAGCCGTCATGTTAGGGATTTTCGCTGCCCCGGCCCCGGGGTGAAGTGATTGCGAGCTAACTCACTGTCCCGCCGGTACGAGCGGTAGGGCCATAAGTCCTCCGGAAACATGCTGGTAATACTCCACATCACGAGTGATGCTTATTACCCGTGGGTACTGCGGGGAGGGTGACCCTCACGGAGGTACCCATGCTCACTCTTGCCGACGGCGTACAGCTGCACGTCTCCGTCTCCGGCCCGAAGGACGCGTCGACCACTGTGGTGCTCTCGCACGGCTGGTGCCAGGACCGGCGTACCTGGCGCCATCAGATCGCCGCCCTCGGTGAGATGGGACACAAGGCTCCCCGGGTGGTGGCGTACGACACACGTGGCCACGGCCGCTCCAGCGCCACCCGGCTGCGGGGCGCCACGCTGGCCCAGCTCGGCGACGACATGGCCGAGGTCGTCCGGCGGTACGCCCCCTCCGGTCCGGTGATCCTGGCCGGCCACTCGATGGGCGGCATGACGATCATGGAGTACGCCCACCGCCACCCCGAGGAGTTCGCCTCCCGCGTGTCCGGCCTGCTGCTGGTCTCGACCACGGCCGAGGGCCACACCCACACCCGGTACGGCCTGCCCCCGCAACTGGCGAACGTCCTGCGGATCGGCGAGACCGTCGGTGCCGGCCTGCTCGCCCGTGCCGGCGCCTGGCGCCCGCACCGGGCCGTCCTGCCCGCGCTGCGCCCGGCCCTGCGCTGGCTGCTGTTCGGCGACGAGTGCGCCGAGGACGCGATGCTGCTGACCATGCGGGCTCTGGGCCGGGCGCCGCTGCGCTCGATCGGCGGCTTCCGCGAGTCGATCGGCACGCAGGCACGCCTGGACACGCTGGCCGGGCTGGGTGACATGCCGGCCGCGGTGCTGGTCGGCTCCCGCGACCGGCTGACCCCGCCGGCCTGCGCCGAGTCGATCGCGGGCGCGCTGCCCGATGCCGACCTGACCGTGGTTCCGGGCGCCGGTCACATGCTGCCGCTGGAACGGCCGCGTGAGGTGTCCGACGCGTTGATCAAGATCGTGCGCCGGGTGTCCCGCCAGGCGAAGCGCGACCGTCGCCGGATCGCCGCACCCGGCCGCGCCCAGAAGGCCGCCTAGTCGTTTTCCGAGGAAATGCACACCTCGGCGGTGATCCGGCGACGATCCTGGGAAGTTCGAGCCTTTGCGTGACTCCCGGCACCGTGCGACGCGGACGGACGGGGCATTCGACGCGGGCCCGCGGGCAGGAGTAAGTTCGATTGCCCCCTTCGCGCGAGCATGCCCGCGCGTTCGGTGGTGCGCCACGCGAGAGGGAGAGCAGCGGACTTGAGTGACACCACCGTTCTGGAGCAGGAGATCGCGGTCGAGCAGCAGCACGTCGACCGGGTCTATGCCCGGCTCGCCGAGTTGCGCCGGGATGCGTCCCGGGCCGAGAAGGAGGGCTATCAGCTCGCCGGGGTGGGCACCTTCGGAGCGCTGGTCGAGCGCGACGCGATGGTGTTCCACGCGGCCCGCCGCCGGCACGCCCTGGACACCGAGTACGAGGGCCTGGTCTTCGGCCGGCTCGACCTGAGGACCGGCGCCACCCACTACGTGGGCCGGATGGGTATCCGCGACGACGGCTCGAAGCCGCTGGTGGTGGACTGGCGGGCACCGGCCGCGGCCGCGTTCTACCGGGCCACCCCGGCCGATCCGCTGGGTGTGGTGCGCCGCCGGATGATCCAGTCGAGCCGGGAGAAGGTCACCGGCATCGAGGACGACCTGCTCGACCCGGACGCTGCGCCCGAGGACATGCGGGTGGTCGGGGACGGCGCTCTGCTGGCCAGCCTGGCGAAGGCGACCGGCCGTGGCATGCGCGACATCGTCGCCACCATCCAGCGCGAGCAGGACGACGCGATCCGCTCCCCCGCCTCGGGCGTGACGATCGTCACCGGCGGCCCCGGCACCGGCAAGACCGCGGTGGCGTTGCACCGCGCCGCGTACCTGCTCTACGCCGACCGCAGCCGGTTCGCCGGCGGCGGCATCCTGGTGATCGGCCCGTCCGGTGTCTTCGTGGAGTACATCGCGACCGTCCTGCCCTCGCTCGGCGAGGAGACGGCGACGCTGCGCTCGCTGGGCTCGCTGGTGCCGGGCTGGGACGCGACCCGGGTGGACTCGGGCGAGGTGGCCGCGATCAAGGGCTCCCTGCGCATGCGGCGGGTCCTGGAGCGGGCCTCGCACGACGCGGTGCCGGGTTCGCCGGGCGAGCTGCGGCTGCTCTACCGCGGCGCGCTGCTCCGCCTGAACGCCAATGACCTGGACCGGATCCGGCGCTCGGCACTGCAGCGCGGGGCGCGGCGCAACGAGGTCCGCGGGCACGGCTTCGACCGGGTCTTCGACGCGCTCTGGGCACAGGCCCGGGACGCGAAGGTCAGCGGGCTGCCGGAGAAGCGCGAGTTCGAGTCCGAGCTGGCCGACCGCAACGACTTCCGGGAGTTCCTGAAGGCCTGGTGGCCACGGTTCACGCCGATGCGGGTGCTGCGCTGGCTGGCCGACCCGGGACGCCTCCGGGCGTACGCGAACGGGATCCTCTCCCGGGACGAGATCGCCATGCTGCAGGGCTCGTTCGACGCGCTCGCCACCGAGGGCCCGACGATCTCCGACGTGGCGCTGCTCGACGAGCTGGACGAGCTGATGGGCCGGCCCCGGCAGCCGCAGAAGAAGTCGAAGAACCCGTTCCACGTGCGCGACGGGATCCAGGAGGTCAGCACGTTCGCGGACCGGCAGGCCGCGAGCCGGGCCCAGCGGGTGCAGCGCGAGGAGGACTACCGCGACTACGCGCACGTGGTGGTCGACGAGGCGCAGGACGTGTCGCCGATGCAGTGGCGGATGATCGGCCGCCGCGGGCAGTACGCGTCGTGGACGATCGTCGGCGACCCGGCGCAGACGGCCTGGTCCGGTGACCCGGCCGAGCTGGACCGGTCGCGGGACCGGGCGCTGGGCAGCCGCAAGCGCAACAGCTACGCGCTGACCACGAACTACCGGAACTCCTCGGAGATCTTCGAGGTGGCGGCGAAGGTGATCCGGACCATCATGCCGGACCTGCCGTTGCCGTCGGCGGTGCGCAGCACCGGGGTGGAGCCGGTCGACGTGGTGACCGGGGCGCCGGCGCTGCCGGAGACGGTCCGGGAACTCACCGAGAAGCAGCTCACCGAGGTGGACGGCACGATCGGTGTGATCACGCCGGTGCCCCGGCGGGACGAGATCGCCGGCTGGGTCGCCGGGCTGCCGGAGCGGGTGCAGGTGGTGACCGCGCTGGAGGCCAAGGGCATGGAGTACGACGCCGTGGTGCTGGTCGAGCCGGCGCGGATCGCGATCGACCCGGCCGGTGTCCGCACCCTGTACGTGGCCCTGTCCCGCGCGACGCAGCGGCTGACCACGGTGGGTACGGACCCCGGCTGGCTCCCCTGACTCAGGGAATCGGCACGGCGACCGCGTTGTAGGTGGTCTCCGGCGTCGGTGTGGTGGTGAAGCGGGCGTTGGGCAGGTAGAACCGCTTGCGGTACTCGGCGATGGTGGTCGGCACGTCGAACGCGGCGTTGCCGGTACGGGAGATCACCGTGCCGGTGGCCGCGCGCCGGTCCAGGGCCACCTTGGTGATCACGTTGAGGCGGTTCTGCACGACGTAGAGATCCTTGCCGCGCAGCCACAGCCCGTCGCCGTTGACCACCGTCTCCGCCCCGAGGTCGATGCGCGAGGTGACGCCGGAGGTGGAGACCCGGAACAGGAAACCGGTGTTCGACTGGACGATGATCAGGCCGCGGCCGTCCGGCGTACGGCTGATGCCGTTGGCGTTGTTGCCGGTCTCGAGCTTGATGTCGCCGGTGAGCGGCACCGCGACGGCCGCGTCGGGCAGTCTGCCGTGCCGGCCGAACGGAACCTTGAACAGCACCAGGTTGCGGGAGTCGGTGAACCAGGCGGCGTCATCGGTGACGATCACGTCGTTGATGAACGTGTTCGAGCCGGCCGGCTGTAGCTGGTAGGACTTCAGCACGGCACCGGTGCGCAGATCGATGACCCGGGCGTTACCGCCGGCGCCACCGGCCACGAAGAGCCGCCCGTCGTCGATCTTGAGGCCCAGCGAGGCGGTTCCGGGCCCCTCGCTGAGCGTGGCACCGGCGCCGGTGCGCAGGTCCACGCGGTAGATGTCGCCGTCGACGCGGGAGCCGAAGTAGGCGTACGGCTTCCCGCCGATGGCGATGCCCTCGGGCTGGAAGCCGCTCGGCAGGGTGATTGTGCTGGGTAGTGGCCTGGATGACGTCGCCGCGGCGGGCACGCCGGTTACGGTCACCGCACATGCGGTGAGGCAGAGAACGTTCGCAAGGGTACGACGAAGCACGAAACTTCCTTTCCGATGCAAAACCGGACATCAAGATTCTCGGCGCACGGGAAGGCAGGCACAACCGATTGCATATATAGCGATGTCCGCATACATTGGCGACGGCCTGCCGGACGACGGAAGGTGAACACCATGGGAGCCGGCCACGACCACGGGACCCGGGACCTCCTCGCGGGCGGGGCCGGGCATCGGCGACGCCTCTGGTGGGTGGCCGGGCTGCTGACCACCTTCATGATCGTCGAAGCGGTGGCGGCCTGGCTCACCGGTTCGCTCGCGCTGCTCTCCGACGCCGGGCACATGTTCACCGACGTGCTCGCGATCGCGATGACCCTGGCCGCCATCACCGCCGCCCACCGGGCCGGGACGGACTCGGGCCGCACCTACGGCCTTTACCGGCTCGAGGTGCTGGCCGCGCTGGCCAACGCGGCGCTGCTCACCCTGGTCGCCGGCTTCGTGCTGGTGCAGGCCGTGCGCCGGTTCACCGACCCGCCCCACGTGCCGGCCGGCTGGATGCTGCTGGTCGCGCTCGGCGGCCTGGCGGCGAACCTGGTGGCGTTCGCGCTGCTGCGCCCGGCCGCCAAGGAGAACATCGGGGTCCGTGGGGCCTACCTGGAGGTGCTCGGCGACCTGCTCGGTTCGGCCGGGGTCATCCTGGCGGCATTGATCATCTGGGGCACCGGCTGGGCGTACGCCGACCCGATCGTCGCCGTGGTGGTCGCCCTGATGATCCTGCCCCGCACGTTCGCCCTCGGCCGGTCGGCGATCCGCATCCTGGTCCAGGCCGCTCCCGAGCACCTCGACATCGCGGCGGTACGCGATCGGCTGGCCGCTGTTCCCGGCGTCTGCGATGTGCACGATCTGCATGTCTGGACCCTGACCGAGGGCATGGACGTGGCCTCGGCGCACCTGAGTCTCGACCCGCGGGCCGAGCTGGGTGCCGTCCTCAGCGTGGCCCGCGAAGCCCTGCACGAGGACTTCCACATCGACCACGCCACCCTGCAGGTGGAACCGGCGGGCGCGGGGCGGCACTGTACCCCGATCAGCTGGTAGCGATCATCCCACTGGTCGCGCGACCATCGGTGTATGTCGAACACAGTCGCCCATCGGTCGGGAGCCGCCCGGGACGGCGCGCCGGCTGATCGTTCCGCGCGATGCTCCGAGCCGTAAACGGGATCCGTACTTTTTGCGATCCGCCACGCCGGATGCGCAAAAAGATAACAATGCGAGACATGAGTGACGGGCGGGTCATGGTGTTCGCACCGGCCCCACAGCTGACGGTGACCATCGAGCAACACCATGACGAACCGGAACTGCACGTCCATCCGGGCGGCCAGGGCATCTGGCAGACCCGGATGATCACCGTGCTCGGTGCGCAGGTGACGCTCTGCACGGCGGCCGGGGGTGAGGTGGGGCGGGTGCTCGCTCCCCTTCTCAGCGAACTGCCGGGGGTGACGTTGCGGCTGGTGCGGCGCGAGCACGGCAGCGGCTGGTACGTGCACGACCGCCGGGGCGGCAGCCGGCAGGAGATCGCCGAGCGACCCGGGAACCCGCTCTCCCGGCACGAGCTGGACGAGCTCTACAACCTGACACTGGCCGAGGGCCTGCGCGCCGGCATCGCGATCCTCAGCGGCCCGGCCCACCCATCGGTCATCAAACCCGAGGTGTACGGCCGGCTCGCCGCCGATCTGCGGGCCAACGGCTGCCAGGTGATCGCCGACCTGTGCAGCCGCCACCTGGCCGCCGTCCTGGAGGCCGGCATCTCGGTGCTGAAGATCAGCCACGAGGAGCTGATCGCCGACGGGATGGCCCCGGACGGCAGCACCGGCGCCCTGACCAAGGCCCTCGTCCAGCTGCACGAGGCCGGCGCCGAGACGGTTCTGGTCTCCCGGGCCGACATGGGCGCGCTGGCACTGTTCAACGAGGAGATCTACACGGTGGCGCTGCCCCGGCTCACCCCGGCCGAACACCGTGGCGCCGGCGACTCGATGACGGCCGGAGTCGCCGCCACCCTGGCCAACGGGGGCCCGATGGACGAGGCCGTCCGCACCGGCGCTGCGGCCGGTGCGCTCAACGTCACCCGGCACGGGCTGGGCACCGGGCACGTCGACGCGGTCCGGGTCCTCACCGAGCGGGTCCGGTTGACCCCGATAGAGAAGGCATCATGACCCCTGCAGCGGGCAATCACCAGCGAATGCGCATCCTCATCACCAACGACGACGGCATCGAGTCCCCCGGCATCCGCTGGCTCGCCCGCACGGCCGCACACGCCGGGTATGAGGTCGTGGTGGCGGCACCGCTGAGCGAGTCGAGCGGTGCCAGCGCCTCGGTGACCGCGGTGGTCCAGGACGGGAAGATCGTCTCGGAGCCGCGGGAGCTGGCCGGATGCAAGAACATCCCGGCCTTCGGGGTGGCCGCCTCCCCCGCCTACATCGTCCTGCTCGCCATGCGCGACGCCTTCGGGCCGGCGCCGGACGTCGTACTCTCCGGGATCAACCGGGGCGCCAACGCCGGGGCCGCCGTGGTGCACTCCGGCACCGTGGGCGCCTGCCTGACCGCCGCGCACGCCGGCCTGCGCGGGCTCGCCGTCTCACTCGACGTGCTCACCCCGGCCGCGGCCAGCGCCTCGAGCGGCGGCGCCGCCATCGCCGCCCTCAACAAGATCGACGACGAGCAGCACCACTGGATCAGCGGCGCCGAGATGGCGGTACGGCTACTGCCCTCGCTGATGCACACCCCGCCCGGGACCGTCTTCAACCTCAATGTCCCCGACCTGCACGTCGACGGCATCCGTGGGCTGAAGCAGGCGACGCTCGCCCGTTTCGGCCAGGTGCAGATGAGCATCGCCGAAGCGGGCGACGGTTACGTCCGGACGGCGGTGCAGGCCGCCGAGGAGAACCTCGACCCGGGCACCGACCTGGAGGCGCTCGCCGAGAATTTCGCCG
The DNA here is from genome assembly GCF_040639655.1 of Actinoplanes sp. NPDC023801. NCBI lineage: Bacteria > Bacillati > Actinomycetota > Actinomycetes > Micromonosporales > Micromonosporaceae > Actinoplanes > Actinoplanes sp. NPDC023801. Next base: position 146,186 of record NZ_JBFAAI010000014.1, read on the forward strand.
TGGTCACGCCGATCCGCGCACCCCACGAGGACCGCGAGGTGCGGATCAACGTGGAAGGCGTGCGGGTGCAGAGCCCGGCTTACTGAGACCGGCTCACCGGAACCGGCCTGCTGCAACCGGCTCAGGCGGTCACCGTCTCCTCGTCGAACGGTTGTGGGTTGCCGAAGAGGCCGAGCAGCCCAGTCACCCACAGCTGGCGGTGTGCAAAACGGCTGGGCCGCGTCACCACGAGCTTGACCCCGCTGACCCCGGCCAGCTGGAACGCCGCGACCAGGGCACTGATACCGACCGAGTCGATGAAGGTCACGTGCCGCATGTTCAGCTCGATCCGGACGGGCGATCCGGTGGACAGCTGTGCACCCACTGCCTCACGGATCTCGTACGCGTTCTCGACATCGATCTCGCCACGCGGGGACACTTCCACCGCGCCGTCGGCAAGCGTCGACGTCGTTATCGACAGCGTCACGTCTTTCCCTCCACCCACCCGGCAGGTCCGGGTGCTGTTCCTCTATACGCGGGCGGCCTCAGCACCGTCCCTGGACAGGGCGGCGAGGGTTACCCTCGAAAGGTTCGGTGAAACTGCCCGAAAGGTTAGGCCCCGAACCTGTTAGCCACCTGAGTGGCCCGTGCGAACCTGGTCAACAGTACTGCGGCCCGTCAAATCGTTTTCGAAACGTGATGACGTCCACACCGGACGTTTTGCGCCGGACCGAGGCGGGAACAGTGACGACGATCGTGACGGAGGTGACGGACATGTTCGCTGGTAAGAACCGGGCGGAACGGACCGCCGAGGAAGCGTGGGAGCACCTCTCCGGTGCCTGGTCCACGGCCGGGGAGAACGCCGGCCGGGCCGGACGGAAGGGACGGCGCCTGGCCGCGCGCGCCGGCGGGCGGGTGACGTCCGCCACGGACGAGGCTCTGACGCGCGCCTCCGCGGCCGCCGACGCGCTGGCCGGGCGGCGTCCGGCCCGCCCGTGGGGACTGATCGCCGCGGTCGGTGTGATCGCCGCGGCGGCCGGCTGGGCGATGGCGAGCGCGGCCCGCGCGGCGCTGGAACGACAGGCCGAGAACGAGGAGATCGAGCTGGCCGAGACGGCGGTCGTGGTCACCCCGACGTACGACGACCACTGACCCGCGAGTGCCGTTCTTGCAGGCCCTTGCTGCTCTCCCATGTTGAGCCCCGGCTCTGTACAGTTGAGCGGCATTCGGCTTGAACTCCTACAGATAAGGTCCGCTGGTGCTCAGTGCAGGAAGCCTCCTGGACAACCGCTACCGGTTGGACGACCGCGTAGCCACCGGCGGCATGGGTGACGTCTGGCGCGGCACCGATGTCGTGCTGGGCCGCACCGTCGCGGTGAAAGTCCTCCGGACCGCGATGCTCGAGGATCCCGAGTTCGCGGCCCGGTTCTACGGCGAGGCCCGGATGATGGCCGCGTTCCGGCACCCGGGCGTGGTCGAGGTCTACGACTACGCGAGCGACGGCGACTACGACGGTCCCGAGCAGGTCGCCTATCTGGTCATGGCGTTCGTCGAGGGCGATCCGCTCTCCAGCCGCGTCAAGGAGGGCCCGCTCGGCGTCGCCGAGACGATGGCGATCGTCGCGCAGGCCGCTGACGCACTGCACGCCGCCCACGAGAACGGGATCGTCCACCGCGACGTCAAGCCCGGCAACTTGATCGTGAAACCGACCGGCGCGGTCATCCTGGTCGACTTCGGGGTGGCCCGGTCGACGGCCATGACCAGCGTCACCGGCCTCAACGCGATCGTCGGCACGGCGCTCTACATGGCTCCCGAACAGGTCGCCAAGGGCAACCTGACCCCGGCCACCGACATCTACGCGCTCGGCGCGGTGGCCTACCACTGCATCGCCGGCCGTCCGCCGTTCGACGGCGACAACGCGCTGCAGGTGGCCCTGCGCCACCTGGAGGACGATCCCGACCCGCTGCCCGACCACGTGCCCTACGAGGTGCGTGAGCTGATCGCCCGGGCGATGGCCAAGCAGCCGTCCGACCGTTTCCAGAGCGCGGCCGAGTTCGCCGAGGCAGCGTTCGCCGTCGCCGGCCCGCTGGACTGGAAACGGCTCACCGGCACCTCGTTGAACGCCCCGGTCAGCCCGGCCCGCGTCGGTTCCGGGGCCTATCCGGCGGCCCGTTACGCGACCGGCGCCCATCCGATCCGTGCCGGTTTCGCCGGCGACCAGGGCATGACCGCCCCGATCAGCCCGGCGGCACCCCAGCCGCTGCCGGTCCAGCGCAGTGTCGCGACGTCGGCGCCGTTCCCGGTCTCGCGGCCGGGCCAGCCGCCGGCCCAGCGCATCCTGATGTTCGCAATCCTCGGCCTGTTCGTCCTGGCCGGCGGTCTCGGTGTGGCGTTCGCCCTGGACAAGGACGATCCGCCGGCGAATTCGACGGGGAATCCGGTGAAGGAGGGCCCGGCGCTGCTGCCCGGCCCGGCCGAGTCCCCGGAGCCCAGCACGGGGCCGTCCCCGCAGGAGTCGACATCACCCACGGGCCGCCCGAAGAACATCAAGACGCGGACCACTCCGTCCAGCGCCCCGGCGAGCGTGACCTCGCCCACGCCTGCCGCGAGCTCGTCCTCGCCGGCCCCGAGTTCTCCCTCGCCGTCTACGGACAAACCCACCGATCCGACGAAGGATCCCGATCCGACCGATCCGACGACCGATCCGACGACCCTTCCCCCGATACTCGGCGGCTGAGCACGCGGCCACACCTGAAAAGCAACTAACCCTCAACTCGGGCGGCCCGCGGCCGATGGTCCCGGCGGCACGGTGAAGCAGCCGGGCCGATACGGGAAGAGGGTCGCACCACGATGACAGTCCAGACTCCGCCGGAGCCGGGCCACTACCCGAGCGCACCATCCTGGGCCCCTCCGGAGCCCGCGCCGGCACCGCCCGCGGCCACCCCGCTGTACGGCGGGACCGTGCCCGCCTACGACTCCCCCGACAACAAGCACGGTCAGTTGCTCGTGCGCTTCCCGGGCGAGGTCCATGCCGGGCATCGACCGGAAGCGCCGTCGTGGCGACCCGTGGTGGCATGGACGTTCGTGCTCAGCGTGCTTGGCGTGATCTCGGTGCTGCGCCGCGCGTCCCAGGCCCGGGGGTACGGCCGCAGCCGTCGCCCGTACTGGATCGCCTTCGTTGCGACGCTGGTGGCCGGCGCCGCTTTCTGGACCGGGGCGGTGGCCACCGTGGCGATGCCGCTGTACCGATACCACGTGGAGTCCGGCATCACCGGGCAGCTGCAGTCGGCCGTGGCCTCGGACGCCCGGGTGAAGAAGGAGTTCGGCGCGGTCTCCGGAGTCGAGTGCACTCCGGAGACCGACCGTGACGCCGAGGGCCTGCGCACCTACCTGTGCACGTTCCAGATGTCCAACGGCAAGACCAACGGCCTGTACGTCGACGCCGACATCAACGGCAACTGGCAGGAGAAGAGGTAGGGCGTCAGAAGACCGGGACGCCCTCCCGGACGAGCTGCCAGTTCCTCGTGGAGAAGTCGGCCGGATCGATCCGGCCCTTGGCCTGCGCCCAGTCGATGAGCAGCTGGCGGATCTCCTGCTGCTCGTTGTAGACCTGCGTCTTCACGATGCCCGGGAAGCTGCCGCCGCCGGAGCGCCGGTAGTTGTTGACGGCGACCACGAACCGCGCGTCGGCCGCGACGTCCGCACCACCGGCCTGCAGGCGGGTGATCCGGCTGCCGACCGGCTTGCTGATGTCGATGTCGTAGTCGACGCCCGAGAAGACGTCGTAGTTGTAGTCCGGCACGGCGGGGTCGCTGATCGTGGCGGGGTCGACCGGGGCGCCGGCGGCGTGCGTCACGAAGAACTTCGCCGAGTACTCGAGGTACGCCTTCACCTCGGCGCCGGTCAGCACGACCGCCTCCAGGGTGTTGTCGTAGATGTAGAGGCCCGCGACATCCTTGATCTTCACGTCGCCCCGCGGGAACACCGCGGTACGGCTGAACGGCGCCGCGATCGACAGCACCGGCAGCGAGGCGTACTCCGAGCCGGCCAGCGCAGCCGTGACCGTGTCGGTCTGGACCTTGTTGATGAAGTCCAGGATCGGGGTGTCCTCGTACCGGCTGGTCGCGGCGGAGAGCTCCACCGTCGAGGCGGCCACGACCTGGTTGACGTACGCCACGGTCTTGTCGTGCTGCTTCTTCACCACGGCCAGGACCTTGGGGTCGGCCTCGACGGTGTTGGTGTTCAGCGCGGCGGCGGCCTTCGACGTGATCCTCCACCGGCCCTTGACGCGAGTGAGGTCGAAGTCCATCTTCGTGAGCCGCTGACCCCACTTCGACGGCTCGGAGAGCAGCACCTGCTCACCGGTCTTCAGGTTGGTGACGAACCGCTGCGGTACCTCGCGGTGCGCGTGCCCGAAGAGGATCGCGTCGATGCCGGGCACCTGTTCGGCGATCAGCGCCGTCGGGTTCTCGTTCGGCAGCTCGGGACCGTAGCTGGAGGTCCCGCTGTCGCCGCCGTGCGCCGAGATCACCACCACGTCGGCACCGCGGGCCCGCATGATCGGCACCCACTTGGCCGCCGCGGCGATCATGTCGGTGAACTCGATCTTTCCTTCGACGTTCGCGCGGTCCCAGATCGCCGACCCCGGGTTGGTGAGACCGAGAATGCCGACCCGCAGGGCCGGTGCGTGCCGGCCGACCGACACCTTCTTGATGACGTACGGGGTGAACGCCGGCCGCCCGGTCCGGACGCTGATCGCGTTCGCCGCGAGCGCCGGGAACCCGAGCTGCCGGATCCAGAGATTGAGCAGCGGAAGGCCGTAGTTGAACTCGTGGTTTCCCAGCGTCACGGCGTCGTAGTGCAGCACGTTCATGGCCCGCGCCATCGGGTGCTTCTCACCGGTGGAGGTGATCGGCTCCTGCTTGGCGTAGTAGGTGGCCAGCGGGGTGCCCTGGATCGTGTCGCCGGCGTCCAGCACGAGCACCGGGCCGGTCGCCTCGGCACGCAGCTTGTTCACCAGCGCGGCCAGCTTGGCCACGCCGACGTCGTTGTGCGCGCTGTCGTCGTACTCGGCGTCGCGGTAGTAGTCCCAGTTGTAGACGTTGCCGTGGGTGTCGGAGGTACCCAGCACGGTCAGGCGGTACGTGGTCGTGCCACCGCCGGCCTGCGCCGCCTCGGAGACCATCAACGGCGCGGCGATGCCGGCCGCGGACGCGGCCAGGACGTTGCGCCGCGACATGCCGGTGGGACGGTTCATAGCGGACCTCTCAGCATCGGATCAGGTGGCGCCTCGTGGGCGCTGAGAAGAGCACCCTAACGGTCGATAAGCGAATCGGTCGATGAAAGGCATATCGCGTGCCGGTCAAATCTGGTCCAGGGCCTCGATACCCAGGAGGAACATTCCGGTGTGGAGGGTCCGTGCGGTGAGGTCGGCCAGCCCGAGCCGGCTCGCCCGCACCTCGCCGCCGGCCCGCAGCACCGGGCACCGTTCCCAGAAGACCGAGAACGCCGCGGCCAGTCCGTGCAGGTGGACCGCGAGCCGGTGCGGCTCGGCGGAGGCTGCGGCGGCCCGTACGGCCGGCTCGAACCCGAGCAACGCCAGCGCGAGCGCCCGCTCGGCCGGTTCGGTCACGGTCACCGGGCCCGGGCCGCTGCCGGCCTTCCGGAACAGTGACCGGATCCGCGCGTAGGCGTACTGCAGGTAGGGCCCGGTGTTGCCGGTACTGGCCAGCATCCGGTCCCAGTCGAAGACGTAGTCGCCCATCCGGTCGCCGGAGAGGTCGGCGTACTTGATCGCGCCGATCCCGATCGCCGGCTCGCTCGCCCGGGCGGTCGCCTCGTCGAGCAGTTCGGCCAGTTTGACCGTGTCCCCGGCCCGGGACTTCAGCATCTTGCCGTCGGCGCCCAGGATCGACCCGAATCCGATGTGCTCGGCCACCACGTCCGCGGGCAGCCAGCCGGCCTCCCGGGCGACCGCGAAGACCATCTGGAAGTGGATCCGCTGCGGACTGCCGACCACGTAGAGCATCCGGTCGGCGCCGAGCTTGCCGACCCGGTGCCGGACCGCGGCCAGGTCGGTCGCGGCGTACCCGAAACCGCCGTCCGCCTTCCGCACGATCAGCGGCAGCGGGGCACCGTCCCGCCCGGTGAACCCGGCCGGGAACGCGCAGAGGGCACCGTCGCTCTCGGTCAGCAGGCCCTTCTCGGCCAGACCGGCCACCACCGCGTCGAGATCGTCCTGGTACCGGCTCTCCCCCGCGAAGTCGTCCGGGCCGAGCGTGATGCCGAGCCGGGCGTAGACGTCCAGGAAGTACCGCTCGGACTGGGCGACCAGCTGCCGCCACAGGTCCCGGGAGAGCGGGTCGCCGGACTGCAGCGCGACGACCCGCAGCCGGGCCCTGGTCCGGAAGTCGTCGTCGGTGTCGAACTTGACCCGGGCCGCCTGATAGAACGCGGTCAGGTCGCCGATCGAGTGGCCGCCCGCGCCGCCGAGGTCGATGAGGTGCTCGACGAGCATCCCGAACGGGGTTCCCCAGTCGCCGAGGTGGTTCACCCGGATCACGTCGTGGCCGAGCCACTCGTACGTCCGGGCCAGCGCGTCGCCGATGATCGTCGACCGCAGGTGGCCGACGTGCATCTCCTTGGCCACGTTGGGGCCGGAGTAGTCGACGACGATCCGTTCCGGCGCGGTGACCGGCGCGACACCCAGCCGCTCGTCGGCGGCCGCGGCCCGGAGCGCACCGTCGATCAGGCCGCCGGTGAGGACGAGGTTGAGGAACCCCGGGCCGGAGACGGTGATCTCGGCGATCCCGTCCAGGTCGGCGGCGGCGGCCACCTCGGCGGCGATCTCCCGGGCCGGCCGGCCGAGTTCCCGGGCCAGCGCGAGCGGCGCTCCGGACTGGAAGTCGGCGTGCGGCGAGGCCCGGACCGCCGGATCGACGGGATGACCGGCGACCGCTTGCAGTGCGGGCGCGAGCCGGTCATGCAGAAGGGATTCGAGATTCATGGTCCACTCCGTCGGTGTGCTCAGGACGGGTCGGACCGGTGCCTTCTCCGGCTCCGGCGGGTGTCGACCCGCCGGATGGAAAGCATGGCTTCAGCGGCGGCCGTGAGGACGCCGGCGTCGCTCGACGAAGAGCGGGACGCTGAAGCAGGACATGCGGCGACTATAGCCCGCCTGGCAATATCGGGGCCATGACCGGGTGGGACGAGGACGGCGACGGGGTGCTCCGGCTGCCGTCCGGGCGGTTGGTTCGTGGACGTGGCCTGCGGGCGCCCATGCCGACCGGGCATCCGCCCACGTTCGGGGTCTATCTGCTCGGCTCGGCGCCGCCGGAGTTCGGATGGACCAGCCGCTGGATCCGGTGGCCGGACTTCTGGCTTCCGCACGACCGGTCGTACGCCACGGAGGTTCTGAAGGAGACGTGGACCCGGGCCGCGGGTGAGCGGGTCGAGGTCGCCGATCACGGAGGCCTTGGCCGCACGGGGACCGCACTCGCCTGTCTCGCCGTCCTCGACGGTGTGCCGCCGGGCGAGGCGGTCGCGTTCGTTCGCCGGCATTACCGTCGCCATGCGGTCGAGACACCCTGGCAGCGGCGGTTCGTGGAGCGGTTCAAGGGGTAGGCGGGCCACCCGGCGGCGGTCCGGGGGTGATCTGCTCGAGATAGGCGCTCAGCCGTTTCGACTCCCGGTGGCTCTGCCAGGCAAGCCAGAGGGTGAGGCCGCCCAGGCCGGTGCCGGTCGCGCCGGCCAGCTGGTCGGCCAGGGTGGGGCCGAGAAAACTGACCGCGAACAGCGGCACCGCGATCACGCCGAGGGCCACCAGGACGCCGGCCCGCAGGCGTTTGCCGGCCAGTTCCCGCTCCACCTCCGGCCGGCTCGGCTCCGGCCGCGGCTTCGGCTTCCGGTCGGCGTGGACGTTGGCCAGGATCCGGTCGGCCACCAGCTGGGCCAGGAGGATCACGGCCGTGACGAAGAGCGGGATGTGCCAGCCCTGCAGTCCGGACAGGCTCACTTCAGCGCCTCCTGGATGTCCTGGACGAACCGCTGGGTGAGCTGTTCGCCGCGGTGCAGATAGGCGTAGGTGTGTTCCTTGAACAGCCGCGCGAAGTCGGCGTAGCCCGCCTTCATCGGCCGGGGCCGGGCGTCCTCGATAGCGTCGCGGACCATGGCCAGGTGCGGCGCGGTCTCCTTCAGCTGCGCGTCGATGTAGGCGTCCAGTCCGGTCGGCGCGAACCCGAAGGTCGCCAGCAGCTTCTGTGCCGGCGTGTCGGTGAGGAAATGGATGACCTCCTCGGCCGCCTCCCGGTGCGGGCTGTCGCTGGCGACCGCCAGGTTCTGGCCGCCGAGGATCCCGATCGGGAGGCGGCTGAGCCGGATCTCCGCGGTGTCCGGCCGGGCCCGTTCCTCCCGGTCGACGCCCGGGTACCAGACCGGCCAGTTGCGCATGTAGCTGAGGTGTTCCTGCTGGAACGCCCGGATCGTGTCCTCCTCGCTGACCCGGGCCTTGATCCGGCCGGACCGCATGGCGTCGGCCAGCGGTGTCAGCGCGCCCTGCCACTGGGTCAGGCTGGTGGACAGCACGCCCTCGGGATCGAGGATCAGCGGGTCCTGCGCGAGGGCGTGCTCCAGCACGTTGATCACGAACGCCTCGTCGGTCTGGGCGCCGATCGTGTCGAGCTGCCCGATGAAACCGTCCAGGGCCAGCACGTCGCGCAGCTCCGGTTCCTTGTCGGGCGCCCGTTTGTCGGTGATCCGCCGGTAGAGCATCCCGACGTCGGAGTTGAACGGCAGGGCCCAGAGCCGGCCCGACCCGTCGTTCATCTCGCACGCCTTGCGCACCGGGTCCAGCAGCGAGATGTCGTTGCGCTGGGTGATCGGCGAGATCCGGCCGGCGTCGGCGAACCGCTAGATGTGGATGACGTCGAGGTTGTAGATGTCCGCGCGGTTCTCGGTGAACTTGGCGAACTGGTCCTGCGTGGTGCTGTTGATCTCCCGGGGCACGATCGTGATGTCCGGGTGCAGCTCGTTCCAGAGGGTGATCAACAGGTTCCGGCCGCCGCCGGTCGGTTCGGCACCGGTCGCGAGGGTCAGGGTGACCGGATCCCGGCGGGTCAGGACATATCCGGCGGCGGAGGAGAGCAGGCCGGTACTCAGGACCCCGACCATGAACGACCGTCGTGAGTAGACCTCCGCCATGTGATCCACGTTACTCGATGGCGGACCCGGCGGCGGGGTCACACCGGGTCCGCGGTCGCGTGGTCAGGCGTTCGCCGGGGGACGCCAGACGGTGAAGTCCCGGATGTGGAAATGGCTGGCCACGGTACGGAACGCGAACCAGCCGCTGTCGTACGGCGACGCGTCGTCGTAGTCGAAGACCAGCCGGTCGTCGCTGTAGTATCGGATCACCGAGCCGTTCACCACGATGCGTACCCGGATCGGGACGTTCGCCTCGATCAGCGGTGCCGTGTAGTCGTGGATCAGTGGCCGGTTGCCCGGCTCACCCACGTACCTGCGGAACCTCGTGGTGGTGTTGAGGTTCGCGCCCTGGCCGACGTAGTAGGTCTTCAGGTGGTCGTACTGGGCGAACGACCCGTTCCGTGCGGTGGCGAAGATGTCCCCGGGCGAGCGCACGTCGCGGGCGTTCCAGAACGTGTTCAGGTCCGTGACGTGATCGTTCGGTCCGCCGTTGCCGACCGGGGTGGCGGCGAACTCGATCTCGTACGGGCCCTCGATCTCCTGCTTGAGCCAGACGGTCGCGCCGTTGGGCACGTCGATGTCGAGCACTCCACCGGAAGCGGCGACGGTGCCGCCGCTCTGCAGCTCGGCGGACCACTTGCCGGAGTCGCTCACGAAGTTGTCGTACGCGATGACGGACCAGGCACTCTTCTTGACGGTCGTGATCCGCGGCTTGGCCGGCGGACGGCTGCCGTACCCGAGGAAGAAGTCGGTGAGCGTCGACTGCAGGTAACCCCGGACGGTCCAGCCCAGCCGGTAGGCCGGGTTGTGTGCCAGGGTGTACAGCTTCACGTGGGTCTCGATGTTCGTGGTGAACAGCTTCAGCGCGGTGTGGTCGGCGGTCTCGGCGAAGTACTCCTCACGCCAGTCGCCGAGGATGTCGCCGTAGAACGGGACCGCGTTGCGCCACGACGAGACGACACCGGACGGCTCGAACAGCTTCGCGGTGGTCTGCTTCTTGTGGTTCCACTTCTCGACGTACGTGTTGTCGAGCAACTCGGAGCCCTTGTCGCCGTCCCACCAGATGCGGAAGTTGACGCTCGGCGTGGTCCGGCTGATCCGCGTGCCACCGACGTTCCAGACGCCGGCGCCGGGCAGATCCGTGTTCGCGGTGGCGGCCCAGAACTCGTACCCGTCGTGGGTGGGATCGATGTCGGCGGTGGTGCCGCGCGGGATGTCCCAGAGCTTGGCGTCCTGCGGGACGTCCGGGTGCGAGCCGGTGATCAGCCGCTCGCCGGTGGCCGCGTCGTAGTAGTACCAGGGGAAGTTCGTGAAGACCCCGCCCTCGGTCTGCTGGATGGCGTAACCCTCCAGGCCGGGCCGGGACGGGTCCAGATCTCCGATGTGGAACCGGCCGCCGTGCACCGAGCCCTCGACGACGTAACGGAACGTGCCGTCACTGTTGACGACGTAGTTGCCGTCCGCGATGTCGTCCCTGCCGTCCTGGTCCACGTCGACGATCCGCAGCTGATGGAAGCTGGTGCCCCGGTCCTTCACGAAGGTCCAGCGCCGGGTCAGGTCGCGGCCGTCGAAGTCCCAGGCCGCGAACAGGACCCGGAAGTCGCCGCGCCTGGCACCGATCCGGACCACCTGCTTGGTGATCAGGCTGGGATGCTCGCCGTCCAGGTAGGCGATGCCGTACTGCCCACCGGACGGGCCGTCGGCCGCGAAGTCGCCGGCGACCGGCACACGCGAGCGCTCGACACCGGTCCGGCCGTCGATCACCGAGACGAACTGGTCGAGGGCACCCTGCGTCTCGACCACCGCGCCGTCACTGAAGGTGGTACCGGCGGCGGTCTTCACGAAGACCTCGGCGCGGCCGTCACTGTCCAGGTCGTACACCGTGACGTTGTCGTCGTTACGGTATCCGGCCACCTCGCCGTAGCCGCTGATCGCGGCGAGCGGCGGGTCGTTGGCGGCGTTTCCACCGGCCCGGGTGTACGAGTTGACGCCCAGGTCCACCCGCCACAGGTTCGCACCGGCGAGGGTGTACGCCTCGAGGTAGTTGGGCTTGTCCAGCGCGTACGGCAACCGGGACACCACGATCTCGTAGCGGCCGTCGCCGTCCAGGTCGCCCGGCCAGGCGTGGTGCACGTAGTAGCCGTCGGCCGGGAGCAGCGGGATGTCGCCGGGGGTGAACGCCGGACCGCTCGGCGCCTGCTCCCGGTTCTTGACGATCGCGCGCACGGTGTAGACGCCGGTCCCGGGGGTGGTGTCGGTGAAGTTCGTCGAATCGCCGACCGGCTTCCGGTTGAGTTTCGCTTTGCCGCGCTGCAAAAGTGAGACGGTGACCACGCTTCCATCAAGGGTGATCGGCACGTAGCCGCAGCCAGGCCTCGGTCATGTCAGAACTGTGCCATACCTCTCGCGACCTTACCGGTGGTGGCAGAACTTTGACATCGCTGCTCCATGAGGCCACGCCTCTCTCCAGGACATTCATCTCGGGCCGATCCGGCGGCTACAGAGTTGGAACAGTCAAGAAATGTCAAAGCAATGACTCAGGCCCACTCTGCTCTCACCTGCAGCAGCCGGCTGCACGTCGACGGCGGCACGGAGCGGGGAGCTCCGGACGCCGGCGACTCGACCTGGACATGTACATCCGCCGTGCCGCGCCCCCGGCGTCACGCCCCCTCCACCAGGAACGGAGTTCTCATATATGTCCACCACCAGCAAGCGGCTGCGCACGCTCATGGCTACCGGCGCCATCGGAACGACCCTGGCCCTCGTGCTCGCCGGCTGTGGCGCCCGAGCCGGCGAAGAGACGGCCGGCAGCGGGACCTCCGCGGCACCCAGCTGCGTCGACGCCTCCGGCGGCACCATCAAGCTCGGCTTCCTCAACTCCCTCACCGGCGGCATGGCGATCTCTGAGAAGACCGTCTCCAACGTGCTGCACATGGCCGCCGACGAGATCAACGCCGGCGGCGGCATCCTCGGGAAGAAGATCGAGTACATCCAGGAGGACGGCGCCACCGACTGGCCCACCTTCGCGGAGAAGACCGAGAAGCTGCTCACCCAGGACTGCGTCGCCGCGATCTTCGGCGGCTGGACCTCGTCCTCCCGCAAGGCCGTCAAGCCGGTCGTCGAGAAGCACAACGGCCTCTTCTTCTACCCGGTGCAGTACGAGGGCCTCGAGTCGTCGCCGAACATCTACTACACCGGCGCGACCACCAACCAGCAGATCATCCCGGCGATGGACTTCCTCGCCTCCAAGGGGGTGAAGAGGCTGTTCCTGGCCGGCAGCGACTACGTCTTCCCGCGCACCGCGAACGCGATCATCAAGCTGTACGCGGCCAAGCTCGGCATCGAGATCGTCGGTGAGGAGTACGTGCCCCTCGACAAGGACGACTGGACCAGCCAGGTGGCGAAGATCGTGGCGGCCAAGCCCGACTTCATCTTCAACACCATCAACGGCTCGTCGAACGTCGGCTTCATCAAGGCGTACTACGACGCCGGCCTCACCGCCGCGACGACGCCGATCATCTCGGTGTCGATCGCCGAGGAGGAGGCGCCGGCGATGGGCCACGAGGTCACCGGCCACTACGCGTCCTGGAACTACTTCCAGTCGCTCAAGACACCCACCAACCCGAAGTTCATCGAGAGCTGGAAGGCGTACCCCAACAGCAGTGGTGTCACCTCCGACCCGATGGAGGCCGCCTACATCTCGCTGTACCTGTACAAGGCCCTCGTCGAGGCAGCCGGCTCGTTCGACGTCGACGCGGTGAACGCCGCAGCGAAGAAGAACACCATCACGTTCGACGCACCGGAGGGCAAGGTCACGCTCGACGGCGACAACCACCACATCTCCAAGCCGGGCCACATCGGCCAGATCAACTCGAACAACCAGTTCGACATCGCCTGGGCCTCAGGCAAGTTCATCGAGCCCGACCCGTACCTCGAGGGCTACGACTGGTTCCCCGCAGACATCCGCAAGCAGCTCGTGGACGCGGCGGGCTGATCGCCCGGCGGGGTCGGGTGCCGCAGGCGGCACGCGACCCCGCGCACCCGGACCGGAACATCAACCCGATACAGAGAGCGAGTGCACGTGGACGCATTGATCGCACCGCTGCTGAACGGCAGCGCACAGGGTGCGCTGCTCCTGCTCGCCGCGCTGGGCCTCTCGCTCACCTTCGGTCAGATGGGCGTGATCAACATGGCCCACGGCGAGTTCCTCATGATCGGCGCCTTCGCCGCCTACCTCGTTCAGCAGGTCATCGAGGCCAGCAACCTGTCGATCCCGGTCGCGCTGCCGGTCGCGTTCGTCGTCGCGGGCCTGTTCGGCCTCCTGCTGGAGGTCACCATCATCCAATGGATGTACCGCAGGCCCCTCGACACCCTGCTCGTCACGGTCGGTGTCAGCCTGATCCTGCAGCAGGCGGCGCTGCAGATCTTCCCGTCCCAGGGCGTCCCGGTGGAGAAGCCCGGCTGGCTCGACGGGCAGCTGAGCATCCTCGGTTACGAGTGGCCGCTCCGGCAGCTGTTCACCATCCTGCTCGCGACCGTCTGCGTCGCCGCGCTGGCAGCCTGGCTCAAGTACACCTCGTTCGGCCGCCGCATCCGGGCGACCGTGCACAACCGGGACCTCGCCGAGACCTCCGGGATCTCCACGCGCACCGTCGACCGCCTCACCTTCTTCACCGGGTCGGGTCTGGCCGGGGTCGCCGGCGTGGCCGCGTCGCTCATCGGCGGCACGAACTCCCAGATGGGCGCGCAGTACATCATCCCGGCCTTCCTCGTCGTCGCCGCCGGTGGCATCGGCCAGCTCAAGGGCACCATCATCGCCGCATGGGCGGTGGGCGTCGCCCTCTCGTACTTCGCCTACTGGACGACCGGCAGCCTGGCGCAGGTGCTCGCCTTCATCCTCGTGATCGTCTTCCTCCAGCTGCGCCCGCAGGGCCTGTTCACGGTGCGAACCAGGAGTCTGGCATGACCAAGCTGAAGCATTGGATCTCCCTCAGCGGCATCGGGATGTTCGCCGTCCTGCTCCTCGCGGTCGCTCCCCTCGTACTCACCGATCACTGGCTCAACAACGTCGGCAAGTACTGCTGCTGGGCCATCGCCGCCGTCGGTATCGGCCTGGCGTGGGGCCGGGGCGGGATGCTCGTGATGGGGCAGGGGGTGTTCTTCGCCCTCGGCGCCTACTCGATGGCCATGCACCTCACGCTGGAGAGCGCCGGTGACCGGATCCCGGGGTTCATGGTGCTCTACGACCCGCTCGCGCCGCTTCCGGTGTTCTGGGAGCCGTTCCGCAGCGCGGGGTTCACCCTGCTGGCGATCGTGCTGCTCCCGGTGCTGGTGGCCGGCGTCCTCGGCTACGCGCTGTTCAAGCGCCGCGTGAAGGGCGCGTATTTCGCGATCCTGACGCAGGCGCTCGCCGTCGCGCTGGCCACTCTGATCAGCTCCACGATCCGGGAGACCGGGGGCGACACCGGGCTCAGCGACTTCAAGTACTTCTTCGGCTTCGTGCTGAACGACCCGGCGAACAAGCTCATGGTGTACCTCATCGCCGCCGCGCTTCTCATCGTCTGCCTGCTCGCGGTGTGGCAGCTCTACCGCAGCCGGTTCGGTGAGCTCCTCGTCGCCACCCGGGACGCCGAGGAACGCGTGCGCTTCCTCGGCTACGACCCGGCCAACGTCAAGCTCGTGGCCTTCGTCGTCTCCGCGCTGATGGCAAGCATCGGCGGAGCGATGTTCGTGCCCATCGTCGGCATCATCACTCCGGCCGAGATCGGCGCCGCCGCCTCGATCCTGATGATCGCGGGCGTCGCCTTCGGCGGCCGCGCATCGCTCTTCGGCCCCGCGCTCGGCGCGATGGCGGTCGGATGGGGGCAGTCGAGCCTCGGATCGACCTGGCCCGACGGCTGGACCTACATCCTCGGTCTGCTGTTCATCGTCGTGATCCTCTTCCTGCCGAACGGGCTGTCGTCGCTGACGACCAGGTTCAAGGTGCGGGCGCGCCGGAGTCCCGACGTACAGCCCGCCCCGGCGATCGCCGCCGCAGAGCTCGAGAAGGTGCGCTCATGACCGACGCTTCACTCGTTGTCACGGATCTGCACGTCGAGTTCTCGGGCTTCGTCGCGGTCGGCGGCGTCTCCTTCGACGCGCGTCCGGGCGAGGTCCGGTTCCTGATCGGCCCGAACGGCGCCGGCAAGACGACCTGCATCGACGCCATCACGGGGCTGACCAGGGCCACCGGGTCGGCGAGGCTCGGCGAGAAAGAGCTGCTCGGCAAGCAGGTACACAAGATCGTCCGACTCGGGATCGGCCGCACGTTCCAGACCGCGAGCGTCTTCGATGAGCTCACCGTGCTGCAGAACCTCGACATCGCCGCCGGACGTCACCGACCCTCGGTCTCGCTGCTGCGGGCCCGGCGTGGCGTCGACGTGTCGATCGAGCAGGCGCTGGAGGAGACCGGGCTCGCCGGCGAACTTGCCACGCCGGCCGGCATCCTGTCGCACGGCCAGAAGCAGTGGCTGGAGATCGCGATGCTGCTCGTGCAGGACGCGAAGGTGCTGCTGCTCGACGAGCCCGTCGCCGGCATGAGCCAGGACGAGCGCACCGCGACCGGCGAGCTTCTGCAGCGCATCGCGGCGAAGCGGATCGTGCTGGTGGTGGAACACGACATGGATTTCATGCGCCGCTTCGCCACCCGCGTGACAGTGCTGCACCAGGGCAGGGTGCTCTCGCAGGGCACGGTGGCCGAGGTTCAGGCCGATCCCAAGGTGCAGGAGGTCTATCTCGGCACCGCCGGCGCCGCGACCACGGCTGCCATGTCGGTCGTGCCCGAACCGGTTGCCGGGACGCAGAAGTGGACGGAGGACTGACATGCTCGAGCTCACCGACATCGAGGCCGGTTACGGGCGTACGCGGGTGCTGCACGGCGTGACGGTGCCGTCCGGCAAGGTCGTGGCCGTGCTCGGTCACAACGGCGCCGGTAAGACGACGCTGCTGCGTCTCGCGATCGGCCTCGTCAAGCCGTCGCGGGGCCGCGTGTTGTTCGACGGCGAGGACGTCACGTCGCTCGCCCCCAACCAGCGCGTTGCCCGCGGCATGGCGTACGTGCCGCAGGGTCAGCAGTCGTTCGGCCAGCTCACCACGCTGGAGAATCTGCAACTCGTCGCCGACGGGCGCCGGGGCGGCAAGGCCCTCATCGACGCGCAGATGGCTCGCTTCCCCGCACTGGAGCAGTTTGCCGCCCGGAAGGCGGGCCTGCTCTCCGGCGGGCAGCGCCAGCAGCTCGCGATCGCCCGCGCCCTCATCACCGAGCCGAAGCTGCTCATCCTCGACGAGCCGACCGAGGGCATCCAGCCCACGATCGTCGCCGAGATCGAGCAGACCATCATGCAGCTGGCCGGAGAGGGCATCAACGTGCTGCTCGTGGAGCAGCACATCGGCTTCGCCCTCGAGGCCGCCGACCGCTACGTCGTGCTCGCCTCGGGCCTGGTCACCCACACCGGGGAGGGCGGCAAGACTGCCACCTCCACCGTGCGAGCCGCCATGGCGATCTGAGCGACCATGACCCACGCCCGCAATGCCGTCGTAACAACGGACAGCGAGGATCCCCCCACGCAAGGTGCCTTAGGGGATGCCACTGTGTCGACGGACAACGCGCGCGCGGCCGCAGAGGACAGTCTCGAGGACTACGCCTTCCGCTATGTGCCGCGCACCTTCCGGCGCTGGAGCGCGGCCTCCGTCGGCGCGACCGCTCTCGGGTCCATCGCGTTCCTCGCCGACTTCTCGATCGGCGCGAGCATCGGCATCGACCACGGCACCACCAACGCCGTGCTCGGCATCGTGTTCGCGTCGGTCGTCATCGTCATCGTGGGCGTGCCCGTCGCCTACTACGCCGCCCGCTACAACCTCGACCTCGACCTCATCGCCCGTGGCGCGGGGTTCGGCTACTACGGCTCCATCATCACGACCGTGATCTTCGCGGGCTTCACCTGCATCTTCTTCGCCCTGGAGGGCGCCATCATGGCGCAGGGGCTGCAGGTGGCGACGGGGATGCCGCTGTGGCTCGGCTATCTCGTCTCGACCGTCGTCGTGATCCCGATCGTCATCTACGGCATGCGTGCGCTGGAGCGCCTGCAGTTCTGGACCACGCCGCTGTGGCTCGCCCTCGCCCTGTTGCCGCTGCTGTGGATCCTCCTCTCCGACCCCGAGGTGGTGCGCGCCTTCACGTCGTTCACCGGCGACTCCGACGGCTCGATCAGCCTCGGCGCCGTGGTCTCGAGTGCGGCCGTGTGCTTCGCCCTCACCCCTCAACTGGCGGAGCAGATCGACTACATCCGCGCCATGCCGCCGCGTACGCCGTCGAACGCCCGCTCGTGGTGGACGTCGTTCGCGTTCGCCGGCCCGGGCTGGGTCGTCTTCAGCGGGACCAAGCAGGTGATCGGGGTGTTTCTCGCCGTCTATCTGCTCGTGAGGGTCGAACCGGCTCTCGGGCACCAGGCGGCCGAACCGGTCAAGCAGTTCGTGGAGATGTACCGGACCCTGGTCCCCGACTGGCTCGCGATCGTTCTCGCCCTCGTGCTCATCGTGGTGGCGCAGGTGAAGATCAATGTGACGAACGCGTACTCGGGCTCGCTCGCGTGGTCGAACGTCTTCACCCGGATGGCGAAGCACTACCCGGGCCGTACGATCTTCGTGCTGTTCAACCTCGTGATCGCGTACGTGCTCATGATGATGGACATCTTCACCCTCATCTCCTTCGTGCTGAGCCTGTACGCGAACGTCGTCATGGCGTGGCTCGTGACGATCGCCACCGACATCGCCGTCAACAAGTGGGTGCTGCGCATCTCGCCGCGCTTCCCCGAGTTCCGCCGCGGCATGCTGCACGACTGGAACCCGGTCGGGCTCGTGTCAGTGGGGCTCGCCTCGGTGCTGTCGCTGCTCGCGTTCGCCGGGCTGCTCGGCGCCGCGGTCAAGCCGTTCTCCGTGCTCATCGCGATCGGCGTCGCGATCGTGGCCACGCCGGCCATGGCCCTTGCCACGCGAGGGCGTTACTACCTGCGCCGCCGCTCCGACGGCATCGACTCCCCCCGGTTCGACGAGCACGGCAACCCCTCGGGCGAGCGGCTCCGCTGTCATGTCACCGGATACATGTTCGAGCGGCCGGATATGCTGGCCTCGGCCGAGAGAGGACCGCACGGCGAAGTGCAGTACGTCTCGTCGCTGGCGCTCACGCTCGACGATTCTGATCACTACGTGCTCCCGCCGGAAGTCACCGGGCCCCCGCACTGGGCGGCCGCCCGAAAGAGGGAGACGTGATGGAGGAGCCGGTCGACACGGCGACCGCTATTCTCGCGAGCGCCGCGGTGCTGCTGCGCGAGCGCACGTTCGACGACATCTCCTACCGTGCCCTCGCCGACGAGGTCGGCATCTCGGAGCGCACGATCTACCGCCAGTACCCCACGCGCGCGCACCTGCTCGCCGCCCTCTCGAACTGGCTCGAGCAGACCTGCTTCCCGCTGCCGCCGTTCGTGACCGTGTCCGATTTCTGTGCCGCCGTGCACGAGCGCTTCCACGCCTTCGACGCGTCGCCCGCGTACGCGTACGTCGGCGCGCGGGCGTCCGCGATCTCGCCGACGCTCGACACCGAGCCGGCCTACATCACGCGTGCGATCGAGGCGATGCTCGAGGTGGCGGCGCCGACGCTCAACCGGCGGGATCGGCGGCGGGTCGCGGCATCCTTGCGTTACTTCTCGTCGGCGATGTTCTGGGCTCGGCTGCGCACGGGCTTCGACCTGGATGCCGGCGAGATCTGCGACGCGTTCGACCGCGCTGTGGGGACCGTGCTCGCGAGGTTGCCCGCCGCGACGTGGGCGGAGCCGTGACCGAGCGGGTCCCGGCGCTGAGCGGCACGCAAGCGGCGATCCTCGCCGCCTACGCCGGACTGATCGAGGAGCTGGGCAGCGATGACGTGTCGTACCGGGTCATCGCGCGCCGGGCCGGCATCGCCGAGCGCACGGTGTTCCGCAACTACCCCACGCGCGTCGATCTGCTGCTGGCGACCGCATCCTGGATCGAGGCGACGCTGTTCGCCCGCGAGGAGTCGCGATCGATCTTCGACATCCCCCTCGCGATCCGCGAGGCGATGCAGCGGTACGACGCGCGGCCGGAACTCGCGCACGTCGTCGCCGAGACGGCGATGCGCGGCGTGAGCGGCGCGGCGCCGTCGCCCGGCCGGGCGCAGCTCGAACGGCTGCTGGATGCCGAGGTGCCCTCTCTCGACGCGGCGCAGCGCAGGGCGGTCATCGCGGCGCTGTCGCACCTGGACTCCGTCGGGACCTGGGTGATGTTCCACCGCGAGTTCGGTATGGACCGCCGTGACATCGCCGACGCCGCCGCGTGGGCAGCGGAGGCAGTACTCGACAGCATCCGCGACCGCGTGACCCGCCTGGATCCATGAGCGAAGGAAGGGGGGCGGTGACCGGCCCCCTCCCCGTCACATCTGGCCGGACGGTTCGCCGGGGAGCAGCTTGTCGACCTTGCCATCGATCTCGGTGAGAGCCGCCTCGGCGCGGGCGTGCTCCCCCGGCACGTGGGCCATGATCGAGCCGGCCTCGGCCATGTACGGCGCGCTGCCCGGTTCGAAGTTGATGTTCCACCTGGTCTTCCAGACCCGCTCGGCGGCGGTGGTGGCGGCCTTGTCGATCTGAGCGGCCAGCCACTTCTTGTCGGCTTCGGTGAGTGCCACGGGAATGTCCTCCAGACGCCAGGAAGCGGTCGAGGCTTCGAGCCTTGTCTCGTACGAGGCGGAGAAGTGCGCATGCTGGGTGTGCGGGTTGTCGCCGCTGTAGGCGCGCTGCCGCCAGCCGTTCGACCCCTCCCAGATGCGCCGGTTGTAGATCACATAGCGGAGCCGTTTCTCCGCACCACTGCGGCAGCGGGCCACCACGTGCCGCACCACCATCTCCATCGTGAGGTTCGGTTCACGCAGGTTGATGTCGAGGTCGATGGCGTGGACCTCGTGTTTCGAGTCCGCGTCCCGGATCGGCACCCGGCCGATCTCGTCGTCGTTGTGGTCGGAGACGCGGCTCCGGTGCGCCGTGTCACCGATGGTGCCGTCGCTGGACTTGTCCCTGTTCGGTGCGAGCCGGTTCAGCTCGGTACGCAACTGAGCCAGACACGGCACGAGGATCCAGGTGGCCATCGGGCTCCTCTCAGCGTTCGCTGCCGTTCCTGGAGCAGGTATATCTCCGGGACAGGAATGCTGAAATCACCCGTTACCGCTAAAGGAGGTGCCAAGTTCTCCCGATGTGATGCCGGTCACCAATTGAATCGGCCGGGATAGACCACATCGGCCAGTTCCTTCTGCCCCTCGGCATTCGGATGGAAATAGTCGAACTGGTTCAGCTGGTCGAGATCGAAACGGACCCGGTGGGCGGCCCCGCCGTCCCAGCGGCAGCGGTCGCCGTACTCCCGGCAGGCCTGCCGCAACGCGGTGTTGTAGTCGTCGATCCGGTCCCGGACCTGCTCGCGCCGTTTCCGGTCGGCTGCGGCCGTGGAGGTCGGGGCGGCCAGCATCGACGGGCAGATCCGGCCCTGACTCCAGATCTCGACCGCTTTCGGCTCCTCGCGGCCGACCTGCCAGAGCCGGTAGAGGTCGGGGATGCTGACCATCAGCACCCGCGCCTTCGGCAGGCCCTTCTTCAGCCGGGCGAGACCGTCGTCGATCTGCTCCCGGAAGGCCGCCACCGGCGTCATGTCCTGCACCCGGCCGGCGCAGGCGTCGTTCGCGCCGATCAGGATCGTCACGTACTGCGGTTTCCGGTCGATCGCCCGGCGGGCCTGACCGTCGAGCGCGTCCGCCTCGGCGCCGGGCGAGGCGAGGTTGTCGGCGTTGCCCTTGATCTTGCCGTTCTTCTCCAGGATCCGCTGATAGTGGCTCTGGATCGCGGAGTTGTTCCCGGTGGACCAGGAGTTGCGGGCACACGCCACGTAGGCCAGGCAGGCGCCGAGACCCGCGGTGATCGAGTCGCCGAGCGCGACCATCGAGGTGGGATAGCCGGCCGCCGGTCTGGTCGGCTCCGGTTCACCGGACGGCTTCGGAGTGGCGCGGCCCGCCCCGTCGCACGCGAGGGCGAAGGCTGCGAGTGCTGCCAGAGCGACGACATGCCATCGGTGAATCACGGTCCCCCCATCACGGCTCCACCGGTGCCGCAACAGTACCCGCCGATCCCTAGCTCACTTCGGACATCGGACGCAAATTGGCAGGGTCTGACAGGATCGCCTCGATCTGGCCGGCGAAGGCCTGCGCCCGGGTGGTGATGGTCGCCTGCCGGGCCACCACGGCATCGACGTTCGACTCGTCGATCGCGAGGCCGGGCACGACCAGCCAGCCCTCGGGCAGTGCCTTCCCGGTCTTGGCGTGCCCGGCCTGCAGCCGGCCGGCGACCGCGCCCTTGATGAAGTTCTCCGGCGAGACGAGCAGCAGGTCACCGGCCTTCACAGCGGCCAGCGACCTGGAGTCGATGTCGAAGGCCCCGGCGATCCAGCCGGCCTTGTCCCGGCGGCGGATGCCGGCCAGGTTCCAGCCGTCGGCATCGCCGGTGCCGATGAACGCCAGGGCCGATGAGTTCGCCTTGACCAGGCTGTTCCAGGCCTCGAGGTTCGCCTCCACCTCCTGCTTGGTGTCCACCGGGCCGACCAGTGTGACCTGCGGGAGTTTCTCCTTGATCTCGTCCCGGACACCTTTTGCGCGGCGGTCGAGGACGGCGACGCCGGGCGAGGAGGTGCCCAGGACGATCTTGCCGCTGACCGTGCCGGGCGGAAGCTTCGCGATCACCTGCCGGGCGAGGAGGCGGCCGAGCGCGTAGCTGTCGTTGCCGATGAACAGCCGGACGCCGGCGGACGGCAGGACCGGGCTGTCCACCGCGATGACCGGCACGCCGGCGGCGATCGCCTCGGCCATCGGCTCGACGAACAGGTCCGGGGTGAGGGTGAACACCGAGATGCCGTCCCGGGCGGTCGTGACCATGTCGCGGAACAGGCTGAGCTGCCGCGGCCCGTCGACGATGTTCGGGCCGTCGACCTGGTAGGAGACGTCTCCGACCAGGTCGACGCCGGAGATGAACCCGAGAGACATCTCCTGGGAGAAGTTGAGCTGCTTGTTGGCCACCACGAAGCCGACGGTGTGCGATCCGTCCCGGTCGCCCTCCTGCTCGGTGCACCCGGACGAACCGATCAGTACCAGAACCAGCAGAAGGCCAAAGATCCGATTTTTCATGGTCTTCCTATTTTCGCCCCAGCTCGAAGACAGTATGGGCGATCTCCTTCAACCGGGCGGGCCTTCGACCGATCGGACGGCCGCGAACGGCCGCCTCGTGGCGGCGGCCGGTGACGGGACACGTTCTGGGAGGGTCGAGTGCTAGCGAAGGTCGTCCGCAGCAAGGCCGTGGCCCGGGCCGCCGTGATCGGACTGGCTCTCGGCGTCTTCGCCCTCGCCGTGCTGGCCGCCGTCAGCATCACCACCAACGCCCGCACCACCGACCACATCGAGCGGAACTCCCGGATCAGCGACCACTGGTCCCAGATCGACGTGCACATCAGCGTCGAGACCGAGGCGCTCAACGACTACATGGTCGCCAAGAAGTTCGGCAAGGACCTGCTGGACAACGCCGTCCACTCGACCCGGCCCGACATCGAATGGCAGGCCACCCACGGCGACCGCCTGGACAAGGAGAACGTCGTCCTGGTGCAGGACTCCTACGCGGCCTTCAGCGACACCCTCAACGAGCTGCGCCGCACCACCAGCAACCGGGACCGCATGAAGGAACTGGCCGACCAGGCCACCCTGGGCGCCTCCTTCCTGCGCAAGTCGGCCAACGCCAACGTCAACCGGCACCGGCTGGCGATGGACTCGTACCTGGCCGACGCGGCCCGGTTCAACGAGAAGCTGAGCCTGGCCGCCGCGGTGATCTGCGGCGCCGACTTCCTGCTGCTCGTGCTCTGCGCCTCGGTCCTGCTGACCCACCAGCGCCGGATCGAGGGCCAGGCCGTGGAGAGCCGCTACCGGGCCCTGCACGACGATCTGACCGGCCTGGCCAACCGCGCCCTGCTCGCGGACGAGATCGAGAAGGCACTGCGGGTGGCCGAGCAGGAGCGCGAGTCCGTCGGTCTGCTGCTGCTCGATCTCAACAAGTTCAAGGAGGTCAACGACACCCTCGGCCACCACGCCGGCGACCTGCTGCTCAAGGAGGTGGCGGACCGGCTCACCGCCGCGGTCCGCAGCACCGACACGGTGGCCCGGCTGGGTGGTGACGAGTTCGCCGTGCTGATGCCGGAGATCCACTCCCCCGACCACGGCGCGGAGATCGCCCGCCGCCTGCTCGACTCCCTCGAGGGCCCGGCCGAGCTGGACGGCGTGACCGTCGACATCAGCGGCAGCATCGGTGCGGCGGTCTTCCCGCTGCACAGCTCCTCGGGCCCGGAGCTGCTGCAGCACGCCGACATCGCGATGTACACGGCCAAGCGCAACCGGCTCGGCATCGCCGTCTACGACCCGTCCGCCGACCGGCACAGCTCGCAGGAGCTCGGCATGATCGGCGAGCTGCGCCGGGCCATCGACGAGGAGGAGCTGGTGCTGCACTACCAGCCGAAGGTGTCGACCAGCAGCGGACGGGTCGTCGGCGTCGAGGCCCTGATCCGCTGGCAGCACCCGCTGCGCGGGCTGCTCTTCCCCGGTGACTTCATCCCGCAGGCCGAGGAGAGCGAGATCATCGTGCCGCTCACCGACCACGTGCTCGGCATGGCGCTGGATCAGCACCGGATCTGGCGGGCCCAGGACACGCTGCTGCCGGTCGCGGTCAACGTACCGACCGTCTGCCTGCTCGACGACACGTTCCCGGACCGGGTGGCCCAGGCCCTCGCGACCCGTGGCGTCCCGGCCGGCGTGCTCACCCTGGAGATCACCGAAACCTCGATCATCAGCGATCCGGTACGGGCCTCGACGATCCTGACCAGGCTGCGGGGCCTCGGTGTCCGGCTGTCGGTGGACGACTTCGGCACCGGGTACTCGTCGATGTCCTACCTGCAGAGCATGCCGCTGCACGAGCTGAAGATCGACCGCAGCTTCGTCCGTACGGTGGCCGAGTCGCACGGCGGAGCCGCGATCGTGCGGGCCGTGCTGGAACTCGCGCGGGCCCTCGACCTCGAGGTGGTGGCCGAGGGTGTCGAGGACGAAGCGGCCCTGGTCATGCTCGGGCAGCTGGGCTGCGCCAACGCGCAGGGGTACCACATCAGCCGGCCGGTACGAGCCACCGATCTGATGGCATGGCTCGGCCGGCCGGTGCTCGAGTCGGCGTGACCTGAGACGGATCCCCGGTGGCGCGTCGCCCACCGGGGATCCGTTCGTGTTCCCCTCGATGACACCCTGAGCCGGACTTCGGCGAAAATCGTCTACAACCGATCCTCGCGAGTCGCCGTCGGACAGGGAGAGACAGCGACAGGGAGCGAGGACATGCCGGAACGAACCGACCGTGACTATCTGGCGTTCGTGCATGCGCGCGTGGCCGAGTTACGGCGTACCGCCTATCTGCTCTGCGGTGATCCGCACCAGGCCGACGACTTCGTCCAGGAGACCCTGACGAAGCTCTATGCGCGCTGGCCACGGATCGGGCGGGTGGAGAACGTGGACGCGTACGTCCACACCATGCTGGTCCGGGTCTTCCTCGACGACCGCCGGCGGGGCTGGTGGAAGGTGCGGCTGCTGAGCGGCGCACCCGAGCCGCCACCGTCCGACCGGAACCCCGAGGACGGCCCCGTGGTCCGGGCCGCGCTGGCGCAGCTGCCGCCCCGCCAGCAGGCCGTTCTGGTGCTGCGTTACCTCTGCGACAAGCCGGTCCGTGAGGTGGCCGATCTGCTGCGCTGCTCGGAGGGGACCGTGAAGAGCCAGACCGCTCACGGGCTCACCCGGCTGCGCGGCCTGCTCGGTGTTCCGGCTCTCGCTCCCGCTGTCTCCGGGGAGGAACGATGAGAGGTGAGGACGAGATGACCGACGAACGCGCCGTCCGGCTGCTGCGCCCGCTGCGGGGGGAGCCGGAGGGACCGGCGCGGATCGACGTGCCCCGGGCGATGGCCGAGGGCCGCCGGCGCCGGGTGGTGCGGCGCTGGTCGGGAGGCGTGGCACTGGTGGCGCTGACCTCGGTCACGGCCGGCGGCGGGACGCTTGCGGTGAGCGCGCTGCGGGACGGGACCCCGGTTCCGGTGCCGACCGTGGTCGTGACGGCGTCGGTGACACCGAGCGCGGCCCCCGCGGCACCGGCCGGGCCGACCGGCTGCCGGGTGACCCGGCTACCCACCGGCGGAGTGACGAAGGCGCTGGTCACCGCCGGTGACCCGAGCGGGCGGTATCAGACCGGCCGGCTCTACGGCACGAGCGCCAACACGATCGTCTGGCGGGACGGGAAGATCCTCGCCCGGCCGGTGGTGCCCGGAGGTGACGGCCGGTTCGCCGACGTCAACCGGTCCGGGGTCGCGGTCGGTTCCGGATTCGTCACGGACGACCGGCAGCAGGCGTTCATCTACCGCAACGGGCGGGTGACGGCGCTCGACGGCTCGCACACCTTCGCCAACGCGATCAACGATGCCGGTGTGATCGTCGGCGCCGTCGGCGAGAGCGGGGCCGAGGTACCGGCCCGCTGGAACTCCGCCGGAGCCAGGGTGAGCAGGCTGCCGCTGCCCGCCGGCATCACGGTCGGCACGGCGGGCGGGATCGCGGAGGACGGCACCGTGGTCGGCACGGTCTCCCCGGACGAGACCGGACTGGGCAGCGGCTATCTGTGGCTGCCCGACGGCACCGGCAGGCCGATGCCGATGCCGATGGTCGACGGCCGGAAGGCGGACTTCTTCTGGCCGGAATCGATCATCGACGGCTGGGTGGCCGGGCGCGCCGTCATCGAGGAGAAGGACAGCCGGGCCTTCCGGTCGTTCCGCTACCGGATCGCCGACGGCACCTACGAGGAACTGTCCCGGACCGTCATCCCGGCCCTGATCGCGGAGAACGGCTGGGTGGCAGGCGGCTACGACCAGCTGGTCGTCCTCGCCGGTGACGAGATGGTGAAGTTGCCGCGCTATCCGGAGGCGGACGACTACCAGGTGAGCAGCATCAGCGCGGACGGCCGGGTGATCAGCGGATCGAGCAGCTCACTCCTGCCCGGCGACCAGGTGGGCAACGACCCGCTCGTCTGGACCTGCAAATAGCGGGAAGGGGGCCCGCGGGCCCCCTTCCTCGATGCCGCGCCGCTCTCAGGAGACCGCGACGTCGTCGAACCAGACGGTGCCGGTGTTGTCACCCGACTTGAGGTGCAGCTGGACGCTGGTGGCCCCGGCCGGGGCGACCGCCTCGACGACGAGCTTGGTCCAGGTGGTGTTGCCGGCCGGCAGACGGTTCGAGGTGCTCTGGCTGATCCACTTGCCGTTCACGTCGAACCAGCTCAGCGCGATCTCGGTGACACCGGTGGCGGCCGCGCCGCGGGCGTACGCCTCGGCACGCCAGCGGTAGCCGGCCTGGACGGGGGTGATCGGGGCGGTGACCAGCGAGGGCAGACCGGCGGTGGTACGGGTGGTGCCGGAGAACCGGACCGATCGGGTGCCGGTACGGACGACGTCGGTGCCGACCACCGGAACGCCTGCGGCGCTGTTGGACAGGCGCCACGGCGAGTCGTTCGCGTCCGCCTCGAAGCCCAGGTTCAGCAGCGAGTTCGGGACGGTGCCGGTGGTCCACCAGGTACGCACGACGGTGGAGGCGAACTTGGGGGCACCGTCGGCACGGTAGAGGCCGAACTTGTACTGGGCCGGCATCTGCGAGACCTGCGAGTT
This sequence comes from Actinoplanes sp. NPDC023801, assembly GCF_040639655.1. NCBI lineage: Bacteria > Bacillati > Actinomycetota > Actinomycetes > Micromonosporales > Micromonosporaceae > Actinoplanes > Actinoplanes sp. NPDC023801. The sequence continues at coordinate 173,222 of NZ_JBFAAI010000014.1, forward strand.
GCTGGGGATGGCCCCGTCGGAGAAGTCGTTGAGCGTCCACGGCGACACCGAGCCGACACCGGCCTCGGAGGCGGCGCGGAAGACCCGGGCCAGGTAGGCGCCCTGCTCGCCCTCGCTGACGACGGCGCTGCTGACACCGGTCTCGCCGATCACGATCGGCGCCGGGGAGACGGCGGCCTGCGCCTTGCGGATCTCGGCGAGCGCCCGCTCCGAGGAGCCGTAGAAGTGGAAGTCGTAGTAGTCGAGCGGGGTCGCGGCCAGCTCGGACTTGATCCTCGCCATGCCGGCCGCGCCGGTGCCGCCGTCGACCGACAGGGTCAGCGGCATGTCCGGGGCGTACGCCCGGATCGCGGGGATGAGCTGCTTGACCCAGGTGACGGCGGCGGTGTCGGCGGGCTGGAACTCGTTCTTCAGCTCGACGGCGAGGATGCGGGGGTCGTCCACGTACGGCGCGAGCACCGCCTTGGCCCAGGTGACACTGTTGGTGACCTCGTTGTAGCCGGACCACCAGTCGAACAGAGTGATCTTGACGCTGAGGCCGTGGGCGTCGGCGATGCTGACGAACTTGCGCAGCTTCTCGGTGTACTCCGGCTTCGGCGTGGGCCAGCCGAACGCCTGCGGGAAGACGATCACCCGTACGTTGTCGGCGCCCAGTTCCGCGATCCTCGCGAGGTCCGCGTCCACCTTGACCGCGTCGAAGTTCGTCCACATCGCCGACCAGCCGGCGTCCGACGGGTAGTAGTTCATCGACTTGGCGGTCTGCACCGCGGCCATCCGGTCGGCCATGGATGAAGTCTCGCCGGTGGCGAGAGCCGGGGCGGCGGTAGAGCCGAAGGTCATCAGAACGGAGGAGGCAAGGACGGCGGCACGCACACGGAAGCTGCTCATGGGGGGGATCAGTGCCTCTCGCAAGGTTGCTTTTCGGGGGTGACCTCTCATTCGGCGGCGGCGTCGGTTCCTGCAGAGTCCCGTTGATGGCAAAAGGGTTGCGAACCGGGTGTGGTCCCTTTCTAACGTTGCGGCCCGGTTGCTGCCCCGGCAGATCGCCGCAGTCCCCCTCCAGCGGTACCCGGCCCCACGTTGCCGGACGGTTACCGGGTTGCGGTGATCCACGACTCACGATTCGATGGACGTCGACCTCCGCCTCGACAGAAAGTACGGACCGAACGACATGCGGCTGCTTGACGACAGACCGAAGCGGCTCGCGACACTCCCGTACCGGGCCGCGGGCCCCGGCGGCGCCACCCGGAACCTGCAACTCGCCGTCGAGACCCTCCGGGTCGACACGCTCCCGGCCGGCTGTGCGGCCCTGCTCGCCACCGGCGACCTGCAGGGCGTGGCGCCCGGGCCGGCCGGTGGCGGCCCGGTCCTGCTCGGCATCGCCCTGGCCGGCTATCTGCGGCTGTGGGCCGAGGGCGGCCTGGTGCCCCCGCCCGGCGAGATCGGGGTGCTGCTCACCGGCGACCTCTACTCGTCGCCGAACGCGGACCGGCGCGGCGCCTCCGGCGACGTGCACGACGTGTGGGCGGCCTTCGCGGCGGCCGGCTGCCCGGCGGTGCTCGGCATCGCCGGCAACCACGACGAGGTCTCCGCCGACCGGGTCGCCGGCCTGGGACCCGCCGTCCTGCTCGACGGATCCCGGCACCGTTACGGCGACCTCACGGTCGCCGGGGTCAGCGGCGTCATCGGAGACCCGGCAAAACCTTTCCGGCGTACGGAGGACGCGTTCCTCGCCACGGTCGGCGAGGTCACGTCGCCCCCGCCGGACGTCCTGCTGCTGCACGAGGGCCCGCGTGGCATCGGCCCCGACCAGCCCGGCCGGGTGGCCCTGCGCGAGCTGCTGGAGCGGCGGACCCCCTCGATCACCCTGTGCGGTCACGTCCACTGGACCCGCCCGGCCGCTCCGCTCGGCACCGGTCACATCGTCAACGTGGACGCCCGGGCCGTGCTTTTCACCAGGTGAGCTCGGTCTCCACGCCATAATGGTCGGAGAGGTACGCGGCGCGGCCGTCGCCGAGGCGTACCTGCCCGGCGAAGACCAGCCGGGCCTCGGCCCGCATCGACGGCCGGACCAGGACGTGGTCGAGAGCCGGTGGTGACGGCCAGACCGGGGTCGGGCGGTAGGTCGGCCGGGTGTCGCCGGCCAGGACGTCACGCAGGCCGGCCGTCGCGAGGAACCCGGCGAGCACCGCCGAGTCGCGGGGCACGTTCAGGTCACCGGCGACCACGAGCGGCACGGTCGCGTCGAGCCCGGCCAGCCGGTCGGCAAGCCGCTCGAACTCGGCCCGCTGGACGCGGGTCCAGCGGTTGCCCGGGGACCAGTCGTCGTCCCGGTTCGCCGACAGATGCGTGTTCACCACGACGAGTTCCCCCGCACCGGTCGCCACCGTGACGACCTGGGCACCCTTGCGCATGAGGTACTCGGGGCGGGCCGGGGACGTCAGCGGGTACCGGACGAACCGCCGCCGGGTGATCGGCCACCGGGACAACAGGACGAGGCCGCCTTTCAGGACGACCGGGCCGGCGTACGCGTGATGCCGCAGTCCGGGGGCGAGGCGGCGCAGCAGGCGGGCGTTGCGGCGGAACATCACCTCCTGGAGACAGACCACGTCGTAGCCGTCCAGTTCCGGCGCGAGAGCCCGCAGCCGTAGCCACGCGTCCGGGCGGTACAGCGTGTTGAAGGTCAGCAGTCGCACGTCAGTCCGTGAGCCGGCGCCAGAGGAACTCGACGACCAGGGCCTCCATGGTGGCGGCCTGGCTGTTGTCGGCCGATCCGGCGTGGCCACCCTCCACATTCTCGTGGTACGTGACGTCGTAGCCGTACTCGATCATCAGGGCGGCCATCTTGCGGGCATGCCCGGGATGGACCCGATCGTCGCGGGTGGAGGTGAGGAACAGGACCGGCGGGTACGGGCGGCCCGGCCGGACGTTCTGGTAGGGCGAGTACTCGCGCAGGAACTCCCAGTCGGCGGGATCGTCGGGGTCGCCGTACTCGGCGATCCACGACCGGCCGGCCAGCAGTTTCGTGTAGCGGCGCATGTCGAGCAGCGGCACACCAGCGACGACCGCCCCGAACAGTTCCGGGTAGCGGGTCAGCATGACGCCCATCAGCAGGCCACCGTTGCTGCCGCCCCGGATCCCGAGCCGCTCCGGTTTGGTGATCCCGCGGGCGACCAGGTCGGCGGCGACGGCGGCGAAGTCCTCGTACGCCCGCGGCCGGTTCTCCCGCAGCGCGGCACGGTGCCAGGCCGGGCCGTACTCCCCGCCGCCCCGGATGTTGGCCAGCACGAAGTTGCCGCCCCGGGCCAGCCAGCCGCGCCCGGCGACACCGCTGTAGCCCGGGACCATCGGGACCTCGAAGCCACCGTAGCCGGTGAGGAGGGTGGGTCCGGCGTCCGCACCGCCGACCACGAAGTACGGCACCCGCGTGCCGTCCGCCGAGGTGGCGAAGAACTGCCGCACCGTCATACCGTCCGCGTCGAAGAACGCGGGCTGCCGCTTGAGCACCTCGGTGGCGCCACCGACCGTGCCGAGGCTGAGGGTCGCGGGACGCAGGAAACCCTCGGAGCAGATCAGATAGGCGTCGTCGTTGTCCGGGTCGGTGTCGACGACCCAGGTGCAGTCGAACTCGCCGGCGCCCGGCAGGGGCTCGCGCCGCCACTCCGGCGTGTCCGGGGTGAGGATCTCGATCCGGGTCCGAACATCGCTCATCGTCACCAGCAGCAGGTGGTTGCGGGTCCACGCCCAGCTGGTGAGCGACGTGTGCGCGTCCGGCTGGAACAGGACGGTGAACTCACGCCGGTCGGACTCGGTGACCAGCAGCGCGCCGGCCGGGTGGGTCCGCCCACCGGTCGTCCACGGTGACCGGAGGAAGACCAGCAGCCAGTCGCGGTGGTACTCGACCGCCGCGTCGTCGGGCACGTCGACCCGCACCAGCGCGCCGGACGGCGTGCACAGAAGGTATTCGGTGTGGTGGAAGTCGCGCCGCCGGATCACCACGTCGCGCTCGTGGCCCTCGGTCGGGTCGTGCACCGCGTGGATCAGCACGTCGTCGGGGTCGCCCTCGAAGACCGTCATAGCCTCGCTGAGCGGGGTCCCGCGCCGCCACCGCTTGGCGACGCGGGGGTATCCCGACGACGTCGTCGAGCCCGGCCCGAAGTCGGTCGAGACCCAGATGTGGTCGGCGTCGATCCAGCTGACCCAGGTCTTCGCCTCGGGCAGCGTGAACCCGCCGTCGACGAAGGTCCTGCTGTCCAGATCGAACTCACGCACCACCACGGCGTCGGCCCCGCCGCGGGACAGGCTGACCAGGCAGCGGTGGTAACCGGGCCGCAGCACGGTCACGTCGCTCCATGTCCAGTTCTCGCCCTCGGCCTCGTTCAGCGCGCCGATGTCGAGCAGCACGTCCCAGTCCGGCTCGTCCCGCCGGTACTCCGCGGCGGTGGTCCGTCGCCAGACGCCGCGCGGGTGCTCGGCGTCCTTCCAGAAGCCGTACCAGAAGCCGTCGCCGCGCCACGCCGGGTACGGAATGCGGTCCTTGCTGTCGTAGACCTCCCGCAGCGCGTCCCTGGTCCGCGCGAACCCCTCGCCGCCCAGTGCGGTCAGCGTCTCGGCATTGCGATCCGTGACCCACCGGGCGGCGGCGGGTTCGTCGAGGGCTTCCAGCCACAGGTACGCGTCGTCGATCACCGCTCGACGATGGCATCAACCTCCGGCGTTGCCAAGACCGTCGGCCGGCTTGCCGTTGCGCTCGGCGGCCGGCAGCGCGACGGTTCGCGGCAGCAGCTGGGCGGCGAGCAGGGTGGCCAGCGCCGACGTGTCGGCCCCACCGTCGCCGTCGGTACGCACCACGACCGGCTGCGGTGCCTGCCCGGCGAGCTCAGCGCCCACCTCCAGCCGGCGCAGGGCCAGTTCGTACTGCAGGACCGCCCGGTTGTCCCGGTACGCCTGGGCGAGCCGCCGCTGGGCCTTGGCCTCGTTCTCGGCCGCGATCAGACCGCTGCGGCCCCGCGTCTCGATCTCGAACCGGACCCGCTGCGCGTTGGTCTCCTGCTCCTCGAGCAGCTGGGCGACCTGCTCGCGGGCCTTGTTGAGCGACGCCTTCACCTCGACGATCCGGGCGTCGCGCACCTTCTTGGCCCGCTCGATGTCCATCTGCAGCTGGTCGATCCGGCGCTTGCGGGTCAGACCCCACTCCTGCTCGTAGGCGGCGCTCTCCTTGGCGACCCGCTCCCGGGTGGCCAGGTGCTGCTGGTACTGGGCGGGCAGCTGCACGTCGGGGATGTTGCAGCCGGTGATCCGCACGCCGTACCGGTCCAGCTGGCGGTTCAGCAGGTCCTGCATGTCGGCGACGTCGGAGCCGCGCAGGTCGTACGCCCGCTCGGTCTGGACCTGCCGGGCCCGCTGCCGGATCGCGTCCTGGACCGCGCTGGAGAGCACCAGGTCGAAGTTGCCGGCGCCGATCGTCCGCACGAACAGCACGGCGTCGGTGATCCGCAGCTTCATGAAGAACTCGATCGAGCGCAGCGGCACGTTCTCCCGGGTCGGGCAGGCCATCACCGGCGCCGAGTACGGGATCTCGGTGGCCACGTCGACGACGAACGCGACCCGCGACCACGGGTGCCACAGGTAGTGCCGTCCCGGGTCGAGGGTGCGGCTGACGGCGCCGTACCGGGTCAGCACGCCGTTGGTGCCCTGCTCGATCTCCACGATCGACGACCGCCACCACCACAGCGCGCCGGCCAGCAGGAACAGGATGCCGGAGGCGTACGCCAGGAAGGACAGTGCCCCGTCGTCGCCGTTGATCGTGAACATCAGGCCGGACAGCAGCGCGAGCAGGCCGAGCCAGAGCGGGGCGAGCCAGCCCTGCCGGCGGCGATGCTTCGGGATGACGACCGGGATCAGGGTGCCCGCGTCGCCGCCGCGCAGCAGCCGGGCGACGTCGCTCCACGGGGCCACCGCCTCCGAGATGGACGAACTGCGGTTCTTCGACGTCACGCTCATGCCTGCTCCTCCGTGTCCTCGTCCTCGGCACGGACGACGGGGACAGCCACGACTGTCGGCCGGTCGGCGTCGCGCAACGCGTTGATCTCCTGCTCACGGTCGGCTATCCGGGCCGCCACCGCGCCCAGCCGGGTCCGCATGGTCGCCATGTCGGCCTCGGTGAACAGCTCGTTGCCGCGCTCGCCGACCATCTCGCGGGCGAGTTGCAGCAGGTCGACACCGACCGAACCGTCCGCATCGGTGGCGCCGCCGATCCGGATGAGCCGTGGCAGGTGGCCGGCCACCTCCTCCAGCCGGTCGAGGACCTCCCGCTGATAGCGGTACTCCAGGATCTCCGGTGCCTCGGCCGCCGTCACTGCGCGGATGTCCAGGGCCTGGGCGTCCAGCAGCGCGGCGTTGGCCTTCGCCTCCGACTCGGCCAGGATGTAGCGCTGTCGTGCCGTCGCCTCGGCGCGGTTGGTCTCCCGTTCCAGGGCGGTGTCCATCTGGGCCTGGTACTGGGCGATGTCGGCCTGGATCGCGGACAGCGTCTCCTGCAGGCTGGCGAGCTCCTTGATCAGGTCGCCCTCGTCCTGCTCCTTGCGCAGCTGCAACGCGTACTCGTGGGTGTAGGCGTCCTTGGCGACCCGGACCATCTCGGGTGCGGCCAGGTCCATCCGGTACTTGCGGTCGGACGGCTCGGCGTGGGTGATGTTGGCGTTGGTCAGCTCGACCGCCGGACGGAACTGCTGGTTGAGCTGGTCCAGCAGCCGGCCGGTGTCCTCACCGACCATGTTGTAGATGTCCGCCGCCGCCTGCTCGTAGATCAGGCTCCGGATCGTCTCGCTGACCGCGTTGCTCAGCTTCTCCTCGAAACCGCGGACCGCGCCGAGCGTGTAGACGAACTCCACCGGGTCGCTGATCCGGAACTGGATGAACAGGTCGATCGACGCCTTCACCCCGCCCTTGGTGGGCGCTTCCCGGACCGGTGCGTTGAACGGGTACTCGCGGGTGGTGTTGACGATGTAGGACACCCGCTTCCACGGGTTCAGCAGGATGATCCGGCCCGGCCCGACCACCTGCTCCAGCTTGCCGAACCGGGTGATCAGAGCGGCGCAGCCGTCCGGCACCATGACCATGCCCTGCCGCCACCAGACGAAGCCCACCGCCAGCAGCGACAGCACCCAGTAGTGGACGCCGAAGTACGGGTTGGTCAGCACGTCACGGCCGGTCACCCCGAGCCCGGCGGCCGCCAGCAGGCCGATCACCGGCAGCAGCAGGACCGGGAGCATGGTCACCAGCGACCGGCCACGCGGAATCACCATCGGGCAGATGACGTGCGCCTGCTCGCCGTTCTCCCGGCGCAGCTCGCTGCGGTTGAGCACCTCGCCCGCCTCGTCGAGCGGCACCATCCGCTGTTCCATGACGGTGTCGACGCTGCCGCCGAGGTCGCGGGCCGCGGGGAAGTCGACCGGGTCGACGCCCGGGTTGGACGGCTCGGTCAGCGCGCCACCGAGCCGGCGTGCCTCCTCGATGGCCACCGCACGGGGGTCGCCGCCCTCGGCGATGGTGCTGGCGGCTCTGCGTAATCCCTGCTGGAGACGTGTCACGGGGTCCTCTCCCGAAAGCCTGGCGGTGCCGCGATGCTATCGAGCTCCATCAAGCTGAGCAGCCCGCCGCCGCAATGAAGTCGCACATTTTCCAACATGTCCGCTGCCGGTTAGGCCCCTGGTTGACATCGATCGCGAATGTTGCGAATGTGCGTCCACCACGTTTCGTGTGTGAACCTGTGAATACGTCCTCGAGGAGAGGCTCGATGTCACCGAAACCTCACTCCACCCGCCGAGCGGGTGCCGCCCTGCTGGGCACCATACTCCTGACTTTTGCATCTGTGAACGTTCCCACATCGGCTTCAGCTGGGCCTAAGCCCGGCGACACGTCCTGCGCCACGACCGGATCCGTCGACTTCGGCGTCGACCTGGCCGGCGCCGGATGGAAGTTCACCACCGGTGACGACACCGCGTGGGCAGACCCGGCCTTCACCGACGGCGCCTGGCGCGACTGGACCGTCCCGGACAACTGGGGAGCGCACACCGACCTGTCCTCGTACGACGGTTTCGCCTGGTACCGCAAGACGTTCACCCTGCCCGAGCGCCCGGCCGGGATCACCGACTCGGCCGTGGTCGCCGCGCTCGGCAAGATCGACGACGCCGATCAGGCGTTCCTCAACGGCCGGGAGATCGGGCGTACCGGCGGCTTCCCACCGGCCTTCGACTCCACGTGGGAGGTGCCGCGGGAGTACTACCCGGCCGACGGGCCGCTCAACTGGGGCGGCACCAACGTGCTCGCTGTCCGCGTCTACGACGGCACCGGCGGAGGCGGCTTCCACCAGGGGCCCGTCGGGCTGTTCTCCAAGGCCCGGCTGCGCGCCCTCGCCGGCACCACCGGGACCGCCGCCACCCGGACCCAGCTGGCCCATGTCTGCGCCGTTCTCCACCGGCAGCATCGCGCCGTGGCCGCCGGCGACCTCCGCGGTTACGCCGCGACCCTGGCACCCGGCTTCTTCCATCAGGGCGACACCGCCGACCGGCGGCTCGCCGACCTGAAGGCGCTGCTCAAAGCCGGGAAGGTGACGCTGACCGACGCGCAGGCCGAGGTCTTCGTGGACGGCCAGGGCCGGCTCGTGGCCGACACCATCCGCAGCTGGACCGGCCTGCCGCCGACCCGTGAGCTCCTTTACCTGGACCCGCGTAAGCAGCTCGAACTCGGCGACCACGCCCGGTTCTTCCGCGACGACTACGCCTCCGCGGCGATGGGCCGCCGGGCGCAGTTCAACGTGTACCTGCCCAAGGACTACACCCGTACCGGCGCCAAGCGGTTCCCGGTCGTCTACATGCTCAACGGCTTCAACGGCAGCAACATCGAGTGGGAGGCCCGGGACATCGACACCGTCCTGGACGCCCTCGGCGTGCAGGCCGTCGTGGTGTTCCCGGACGGCGGCAGCGGCTGGTACGCCGACACCTCGGCCGGCAACTACCGCACCATGATCGTCGACGAGATCGTGCCGCTTGTCGACCGGGCCTACCGCACCATCGCCGACCGGGACCACCGCGGTGTCAGCGGCGTCTCGATGGGCGGGCAGGGCGCGTTCACCCTCGGGCTGAAGAACCCGGCGGTGTTCAGCTCGATCGCCAGCCACATGGGCGCGCTCAGCCTGCCGCCTCTCGCCGGCACCCCGGCCGAGCAGGCCGCCAACACCGGCCTGCGGCCACTCACCCTGGTCGCCGGCATGACCGCGGCCGACCTGAACCGGCACCGCTACTACTTCGACGGCGGCGACTCCGACGAGTACCGGTTCGGTGCGGCCGCGCAGCAGATGAGCACCGCGCTGGCCGCCAAGGGCGTACGCCACGACTACCAGCTCGGCGCCGGACGCCACGACGACGCGTACTGGATGCCGAAACTGGACCGGTCGTTCGGCCTGCACGCCGAGCAGTTCCGCGCCCACCCGGTCCGGCAGCCCCGCGAACCGAGGCCGATCCCGTCGCCGTACACCTGGCCGTGACCGGAAGCAGTCCAGAACCCCGGGGTCGTTGACCCGCTCGGGAACACCATCGGCGGCGGGCCGCCGGAGTCGAGCTCGCCGCCGCGGACCAGTGGCACCCGCTCCACGGTTCGCGGCGGCCGGCCGCTTTCGGCATCGCGCCCCACCGGCGGCCCGAACTCCGGACCGGCGACGAGGCACGACCGCAACCGATCACCGCTGTCGGCGGACCTCAGTCCGGTGGATGCCCGGACTCGGCGAAGACGATCGGGACCTCGTTGTCGCGGACCATCCGGCCCAGCAGGGTGGCGAGCACCTCGCGCTCGTCCGGGGCCAGGCCGGCGGGCAACTCGTCGACGCGCCGGCATGTCTCGTCGTAGAACTCGCGGGCCAGCGTGCGGCCACGCGGGGTGAGCGTGACGAGGGTGCCGCGCGGATCCCGGGGGTGCGGTTCGCGGCGGACCAGGCCGTTGCGTTCGGTGCGGTCGACCAGGCCGGTGAGGCTCGATTTGGCGAGTCGCAGCAGGGTGCTGAGTTCGCCCATCGCGTACGACCGTGGCATCAGTACGCACAGCAGCTGACCCTGCTGCGGGGTGAGCCCGTACTCCCGGGCCGATTCGGCATAGACCGCATTGACCAGGAACGTGGCGCGCACCAGCGCGGCCACGACACCGATTCGCCCGCCCTCGTCCGCCACCGGACCATCCTATCTTTCACCGCAGGGATAGTTCGTAGCCCGAACTACGGTTACAGTTCGTACTACGAACTATGGGTCCGGGGAGAAAGGGCACCACCATGGCCGTACGGCAGATCGTCTTCGGTTTCGGCTCGCACGACATGATCGCCGACGCCCGGCATTGGCTCGAGCTCGTCGACCAGGCCGACCGGGACGGACTCGACCTGTTCTCCCTCTCCGACCACCCGTACCTCGGCGAACGGCTGGACGCCTACGCCGCGGCCGGCCTGGCCCTCGGGCGCACCCGCCGGATCTCCGGATTCGCCAATGTCACCAACCTGCCGACCCGGCCGCCCGTCATGCTGGCGCGCACCGTGACCACCCTGTCCGCGCTGAGCGGCGGCCGGGTCGTGCTCGGGATGGGCGCCGGCGGCCGGTGGGACCGGATCGCCGACATGGGCGTCCCGCACCTGTCCGCGGGTGCCGCCGTGGAGGCGTTCGAGGAGGCCGTCGTCCTGATCCGGAAACTCTGTGGCGGCGGCGAACCGGTCACCTTCGAGGGCCGCCACTACCGGGTGCACCGGATCGAGCCCGCACCGGTGCCCGCGCCGCCGGTGTGGACCGGCTCGGTCGGGCCCAGGTCACTTGCCGCGACCGGGCGCGTCGCCGACGGCTGGATCCCAGGGCATGCGGCGGACTGGCTCAGCACCCGGTTCCGGGAGAGCCGCCCGATCATCGACGAGGCCGCCGTCTCCGCCGGTCGTGACCCCGCCGCGGTGCGCACCGTCTACAACCTGCCGGGCCGGATCACCGACCGCCCGCTGGCCACCACCCGCGACGACACCGGCCGCTGGCTCGGCGGCAGCCCGGCCCAGTGGGTCGAGGAACTGACCGGTGCCGTCCTGGAACACGGTGCGGCCGGATTCCTCCTCTTCTCCCCCACCGGCGGTACGCCCGACCGCGCCGCCCTGGCACGCTGGGCAGCCGAGATCGCGCCCGCCGTGCGGGAGGCCACCGCCCGCGCGTAGCCGGGCGTCTATCGTCGAACGGATGAGAGCCCATCCGGTGATCATCGACTGCGACCCGGGGCACGACGACGCGCTGGCCCTGCTGCTTGCGGCCGGTGATCCACGGCTGCACCTGGTCGGTGTCACCACCGTCGCCGGCAACCAGACACTCGAGAAGACGACTACGAACGCCCTGCGGATCCTCGGGCTGGCCGGAGTCACCGATGTGCCGCTCGCGGCCGGCTGCGACCGGCCGCTGACCGGTGAGCTGACCGTGGCGGAGGACATCCACGGTGTGTCCGGGCTGGACGGGCCGGAACTCGACGTACCAGCCGGTGCGGTGGCCGGCGTCCACGCGGTCGAGCTCATGCGGCGGCTCATCGCGGACGCGGCCGAACCGCTCACGCTGATCGCCACCGGGCCACTGACAAACGTGGCGTCGCTCCTGCGTGACCACCCGGAGGTACGGGCCGGGATCCGGCGGATCGTGTTCATGGGCGGCTCGACCGAGCGGGGCAACACGACGCCGTACGGGGAGTTCAACATCGTCACCGACCCGGAGGCGGCCGACATCGTCCTCCGGTCCGGGCTGCCGGTCACCATGATCGGGCTGAACGTGACACATCAGGCGCTGGCGACCACCGAGGTCATCGCCGAGTTCCGCGGCCTGGGCACCCGGGCGGGCGACGTCTGCGCGGAGCTGATGACGTTCTTCGCCGGTACGTACCGCCGGGTGTTCGGGTTCGAGCATCCGCCGGTGCACGATCCGATCGCCGTGGCGCACGTGATCGAGCCGTCGATCGTCCGGACCGTCACGGTTCCCGTCGCCGTGGAGCTCGCCGGGACGTACACCCGCGGTGCGACGGTCGTCGATCTCCATGGCCGCACCACGGGTGTACCGCACGCGGACGTCGCGGTGGGTCTCGACGTCGACGCCTTCTGGCGCCTGCTGATGACCGCGGTACGCCACGTCGGTCGGTAGCATGCCGCCATGCAGCCGGTCACCAAACTGGAACGACGGGTGATGACCGCGGCCGAGCAGGCGCTGTCGAGGCAGCGTCACGTGAGCCCGCTGGACGTGCTGACCGGGCTCGGCTGGATCCCGGCCGGCCGGGTGACCGACTGGAGGCAGGCCCGCGCGCCGCACCTGGAGGCGGTCGCCGCGGTCTCCGCCGACCGGCTCGCCGACGCGCTGGAGATCTTCCACCGCTGGGTGGGCAGCCGGGATCTACGGCCGGGCGAGGTCGAATACCTCGCCGCCACCCGCGACCGGCGGCCACTGCGATTCACCGCGACCGGCGAACCCGGGCGGGAGCGGGCCTACCGTACCCATTGGATGCCGGCTGACCTGCCGGAACCGCACCGCGAGCGGCTGACCGCCCGGCAGAGCAAGCCGCCGGACCTCGTGGTGGTGCAGGCGCTCACGTCGTTCACCTGCACCGGCTGCGGACGCACCGACGCCGGCCTGCTGATGATGGAGGACGCCGGACCGCACTGTCTGGACTGTGTGGACCTGGGTCATCTGGTGTTCCTGCCGGCCGGCGACGCGGCGCTGACCCGCCGGGCCAGGAAGGCGAGCCGGCTCTCCGCGGTCGTGGTGCGGTTCAGCGGCACCCGCCGGCGCAACGAGCGGCAGGGCCTGCTCGTCGAGGAGGCCGCCGTCGAGCAGGCCGAACGGGAATGTCTGTCCGACGAGGAGGCTCGCGCCCGCCGCCGCGAACGCGACCGGGAACGCCGTGCGGTCGCCGACGAGCGGTTCCAGGCGGAGCTGGCCGAGCACATCGGCCGCCTGTTCCCGGGTTGCCCGCCACGGCGTGCCGCCGAGATCAGCCTGCACACCGGCACCCGGGGCAGCGGGCGGGTGGGCCGCAGCGCCGCCGGCCGGGCCCTCGACCCGGACGCCGTGACCCGTGCCGTGATCGCCTCGATCCGGCACGCGGACACCGCGTACGACGAACTGCTCATGGCGGGTGTGCCGCGTGAGGAGGCCCGGCAGCGGATCCGCGCCGACATCGACCGCGTGCTGCATCGATGGCGGTCCTGACGTCCTCCGGCTCCCGGCCGGCACCGGCGGCACCGCCGGTGCCCGATCACGAGAACAGGGACGCCAGGACACGCTTGAGGGGCCCGTCGTCGCGCTCGTCGGCCCAGGTCACGACGCTCACCGCGCGTCCCTGTGCACGCGCGTCCGCACAGTAGCGCCGCACCTCCGCGTCGATCGGCCGGTCGACGACGGACAGCGCGCCGTGGGTCCGCAGCCGGTACGCCGCGTTCTCGGCGGCGGGCACACTGATCCGGCCGTCGTCGCCCAGATGAGCCGTGATGGCGACCGCCCTCTGGTACGCGGAGACGTACATGACACCCGGCGGTGCGCCGCCGGGCACCGTCACCTCGGCATTGGCACGGCGCAGCGCGTCGGTGACCGCGTCCACGTACAGCTTCGTCCGTACGTCCAAGGCATAGGTTTGATCCAGCTCGCCGAGCAGTTCGTTCCGCTGTTTCGCGGGAAGCGTCGTCAGCAGCGCCGACCGGACCGGTTCGGGCAGCTCCCGGAACAGGCGGCGCAACCGGGCGGCGGGCAACTCGGCGAGCAGCGTGGCCGCCTGTGCGGGCGAGGCCGCCGAGCCGGCCCGGACCACATCCTTGTCGGCGAACATCGTCAGGGTCCCGGCGCGGCTGCCGGGCTTGCCGGCCAGCATCAGCCGGGCCAGATCGGCGGGGGTCAGCATGTCGGTCAGGGCCGTGAACCGGTCCGCGGGCAGACCGGTCAGCATGCTGACCGCCGACTGCGGCGGGGTCCGGCGAATCATCGCTGCCAGCTGAGTTATGGGCATCATCCCGCCGGGCAGCATGACTTCACCTTTCGCCATCGGTGTACGTAGTCGATAGGACTAGCACCCCGCACAGGCCCGTGAACATCATCTGTCCCGCCGCACCGCGCACCCGGAACGGCCGACGGGTCCCGGAACCGATCGGTCAGGCCACCAGGAACGTTCCCGACATGAAGATCACCAGGAACACCGCGTGCAGCGATACCCCGGTCACCAGGACCGCCCGGTCGGTCATCGGATGGGACCCGATCCGGGCCAGTACCAGCAGAACCGCCACCGCCTCCATCGCATACCGCGCCGCGGACTGCATCGACCGGCCACCGACCTCCGTGGACATCAGCATCAGCAGGGTCAGCCCGGTCTGGACGACCAGGTACATCTGATCGCGCCGGAACTTCCACGGCCCGACCGTCGTGAGTATCAGCAGCAGCACGGCGACCAGCATCGTGCCCGCGTCCACGAGCGCACCCAGGGTCCCCGGCGACAGGGGGTCGTCGCCGATCTGCCCCACAGCGGTGAACCACGCCCCGCCCGGGAACGTGTACTGCCGGCCCCACTGGTCCTGCGCGATGCTGAACGCCAGCGGGCTGCCCAGCTCCACCGCGCAGTAGACGCTGTAGGCGACCACCCCGAGCGGCACCAGCGCCAGGCCGAGCACATCGGCCCGGATCCGCCTCGGCTGCCAGCCGGCCTGCCGCAGGTACTCCACCGCCAGCGGCAACACCAGCAGCAGCCCGAAGAGCCGGGTCGCGGACGACAGCGCACCGAGAGCACCCGCCAGCCACCAGTGCCCGCGCCTGCCGGCGTACAGCGCACCGACGGCCAGGAGCAGGAACAACGACTCGTTGTATCCGATGAACAGGAAGAAGCCCATCGGGAACGCGGCCAGGTACCAGGTCACGCGCTGCGCGACCCGCGGCCCGAACTCGTGATCGGCCAGCCGGTGCAGCACCGCCAGCGCGCCGATCGCGGCGGCGTTCGCGACGATCAGCGCGGCGACCACGCCGTCGCCCGGGGCGACCACGTTCACCGCCCGCACCAGCAGCGGGAACAGGGGGAAGAAGGCGGGGAAACCGGGCCCCAGCCGGTAGCCTCGCTCCGCGATGGTGACGTAGTGACCGGCGTCCCAGTTGTTCCAGCCGAGAACCGTCGTCCACACGTCCGGGGCCGGTGTGTCCCCGCCGCCGCGCGGCAGCCACGCCAGAGCGCTCACCGCCAGGTGCATCACGGTGAAGACCACCCACACGATCAGGGCCGCGCGCGCCGCCGTACGCCAGGGACCGGGCTGTTCCGGCTCGGCGGGCCGGTGTGCCGCGCTGAGCCCGGCCTCCATCAGAGCCGGCACAGCGCCTCCTCGACCTTCTGCCGGTCCACAGCGGAGTCGAACGCGACCACATACGCGGGCCGTCCCTGCAGCGAGGTGAAGATCCGGGCCACGTACTCGCCGAGCAGCCCCAGACAGAGCAGCTGCAGCGCCCCCAGGAACAGCACCGCCACGATCAGCGACGTCCAGCCGGGCACCACGTTGCCCGACAGGTACGCGGCTCCACCGGCCACCGCCAGCGCCGCGCAGAGAGCGATGCCGACCACTCCGAGCCAGGTCGCGACCCGCAGCGGTGCCGCCGAGAAACCGATGACACTGTCCAGCGCCAGCCGGACCATCTTGGCGATCGGATACTTCGAACGTCCCGCGGCCCGCGGCTCCCGCCGATAGGTCACCTCACCGCTGGGCAGGCCCAGCCAGGGCACCAGGAGCCGGTACACCGGCAGGTGCTCGGGCATCT
Organism: Actinoplanes sp. NPDC023801; assembly: GCF_040639655.1. Lineage (NCBI taxonomy): Bacteria > Bacillati > Actinomycetota > Actinomycetes > Micromonosporales > Micromonosporaceae > Actinoplanes > Actinoplanes sp. NPDC023801. The sequence goes on from NZ_JBFAAI010000014.1 coordinate 189,046, forward strand.
CCGTCAGGGCGTCGACGGCACGACGGCTGAGCATCCGGAAGTCACCGGCGTTGTGCGGAACGGTGGTGCCGACCACCCGCCGGATCAGGCGGTAGTACAGACCGGCGGTCCAGCGTTTGAACGGGCTGTCGGTGCTGCGGTCGGCGCGTACGCCGTGCACGACGTCCAGCCTCGCGCTCTCGGCCAGCCGTAGCATCTCACCGATCACCTCGGGCGGATCCTGGAGATCGACGTCGATGCTGGCGACGTATTCCCCGCGGGCGCGGTGCAGTCCGGCGGTCAACGCGTTCTGGTGCCCGCTGTTGCGCCGCAACCGGATCACCCGCAGTTGCGGCCAGCGCCGGCACAGCAGCTCGAGCACGACGGGCGTGTTGTCCCGGCTGCCGTCGTCGACGGCGAGCAGTTCGTACGGCACCTGCAGACCGTCGAGCACGGGCCGCATCCGGTCCGCGAACAGTGGTAGCACGTCCTCTTCGTTGAACACCGGTACGACGACGGTCAGCCGCGGCGCCTCGCTACTCATGTGCGCTCCCCTCTGGATCTTCACCGCGGGGATGCTGACCGAGCCGGAGAACCCACCGAGCCGCGCTCCGGCGGGCCTGGCACATTCTGGGGAGAAGCACAGCCGATTCAACGAGTCGAATGTCTCACCTGCGGATACGGTGCAACCACTGCGCCACAAGCCAGGTCCATGATGCTCGGCGTACGACCGGAAAGTGCTCCTGGACCCTGGCGGCCCGGTCCGACGGCCCTCACCGGTGACCGCCGGATTTCCTAGGCTGCAGGGGAGCAACGACAACGCCGGCTCGCCGCGACCCGGCATGGTGACTGGAGCGCTCATGGACCACCCGTCACTACCTCAGCGGCTTCTCGCCGAGTTCCTCGGCACGGCGCTCCTGCTCGTGGCCGTCGTCGGCACGAGCGCCATGGCGGCCGGCCTGTCGCCGGGCGACGCCGGGATCCGGCTGCTGCAGAACTCCAGCGCGGTCGCCCTGGCCCTGATCGCCGTGATCTACACCTTCGGACCGGTCTCCCAGGCGCATTTCAACCCGGTCGTCTCCGCGGCCGACTGGATTCTGGGTCGCCGGACCGGCACCGGGCTCACCACGAGGCAGCTGGCGGGTTACGTCGGCGCACAGATGACCGGAGCGCTCGCCGGCACCATGCTGGGCAACGCGATGTTCGACCGGCCCGCGATGACCGTCGCGGACACCACCCGGTCCGGTGGTCACCTCCTGCTGAGCGAAGTGGTCGCGACGACCGGCCTGCTGGTCCTCATCGCCGCGCTGGTACGTACCGGCCGCGGCGCGTCCGGCCCCGGCGCGGTGGGCGCCTACATCGGCGCGGCCTGCTGGTTCACGTCATCCACCTGTTTCGCCAACCCGGCGGTGACCGTCGCCCGGATGTTCACCGGCACCGAGGCCGGCATCGCGCCCGGTTCCGTTCCGGGTTTCCTGCTGGCCCAGGCGGCGGCGCTGGTGCTGGCGTGCGGGCTGGTCCGGTTCCTGTACCCGCGAGACAGCCGGGTGCCGGCCGGGTCTCCCACTTCGAACCCTCCGGCTGGACACCAGCGCTGTCTCAGCCGCGCGGAGACAGCGCTGGTGTCCAGCCGCAACCGTCCGGCAGGTACGCCCGGAGCGCGGCCATCTGCTCGGCGGTGACGAAGGAGGGGTTGGCGGCCTGAGGCTGTCGCAGCACCTCGAGATCGGCGAGACGCCCGTCGGACCGCACGGTGTCCCGGTGCACGCGCCGGTCGTCGTCCAGCCAGCGCAACTCCAGCGGTACGCGAAGCTTGCCGTCCGCCACCAGAGCCGGACCCGTCAGTTCGCCGGCCGCCCAGATGCCCGGCGTCACCCGGCGGCGATCACCACTGACCCAGAGCAGCACCGGTTGCCCGGCCGCCATGAGACGGGCGCGATAGCCGGGCCGCACACAGAATCGCCGTACCGGTTCCCGGCGCGCGGCCACCTCGGCGATGTCTGACGTCATGCCGTTGGCCTTGAGCAGCCAGGACCCCAGGTCCTCGAGGTTCAGAGCACGGATCACCCCGCCACGGTACGCGCGGCGAGCCGCCGAGATGGTGGTCCCGGTAGCGGTCGGCCGGGAGTCAGTTCGGCAGCTGCTCCAGGTAGGACCGGTACCGGTCGAGGACGCCGTCCGCGAGCAACGCTCTCGGCCAGAGGATTCCGGTGGCCAGGCCGGCCGGCGCGGACCGCTCCATCACCGGCCGGGCCATCGAGTGGGCGGCGTCGAAGCGTTCGACCCGGACATCAGGACCGAGGATCCGCTGGTACGTGCCGGCAGTCTCGGCGACATCCACGTTGAGGTCATGGTTCCCGAGCATGAGCAGAGTCGGGACGCGCTTATCCTGTGCGGCGATCAGGTCCGCGGTCGCGTCGGATCTGTAGTTCAGCCTCACGAAGCCCCAGCGTGCCGCGTCCATGGGCTCCGGATCGGCGGTCGCATCACGATAGGTCGCGTAGTCGGCACCGTCATCGAGCAACCGCCGGGTCTGATCGCTGACGGCGACGGCCCGCTCGCGGTCCGCCGGGCTCGCGTCGCGCAACTCGGCGAGCAGGTGGTATCGCCCCTGCCGCAGCCAGTTGATCGCCGGGCTGACCGCGACGATCCCGGCCAGGTCGTCGCGGGCGGCGACGACTTTCGGCAGCACCCAGCCGGCCTGGCTGGCACCCCACAGCACCACGGTGCCGGTCGGGAGGCCGGCCAGCCCGCGTGCCCAGTCGATGGCCGCACCGACCTCGCGGGCCCGGTCGTCCATGGTCTGTGTCAGCCAGCCGGCGCGTTTGCTCCAGGACAGGGTGGCGAAGCCGGCGTCGGCGGCGGCCTCGAACCACGGCCGGTAGAGCCCGTGGTGCGTGGCCTCGACCGGCCCGTCGCCATGAACCATCACGACCAGGCCTCTCGCCGTGCCGTCACGTGGGCGGGCCAGCACCGCGTCGAGGCGGCCACCGGCAACGTCGATGGTCAGCCGCTCCTCGGAGATGCGGTAGTCGTTGCCCACGACCGCCACGACCGCCAGCCCGAGAATCGCCATGACGGCAACCACGAGCAGTCTAACTATCCTTTTCTTCACGGTCGTATCGTACGTGATAGATTACGGCATGATCGAGCTCCGGTTCTCCGCATCCGAACGGTCCCGAGTGGGCGAGCTCTACTGGTCCGCCTTCGGCCGCAAGCTGCGAGCCGCCTTCCCCGACGCGGCGAGCGGCCAGGCGTTCGTCACCGACACCCTGCGCAGCGACCGCACCCTCGTCGCTCGCATCGACGGGGAGATCGCCGGCATCTGCGGCTTCCACGAGAACGGGCACGGCGCGGCGGGACTCTCCTGGCGCGCTCTGAGGGAACGCTTCGGTACCCGTACAGCGATATGGGCTTCCCTGGTCCTGGCCCCGTTGAGCCGGACGGAACGCGGCGGCGTTCTCCTCCTGGACGGCATCTGTGTCAGCCCCGGCCTGCGCGGCAAAGGCATCGGCACAGCGCTGCTGACCGCCGCCGAGACGCACGCCGCCGCCCGCGGCGACGCAGAGGTGCAGCTGACGGTCGTCGACACCAATCCGCGTGCCGAAGCCCTCTACCGGCGGCGGGGCTTCCGGGTCGTCGACGAGGGATCGTTGGGTGCGCTCGGTAATCTCTACGGCTTCCAGCGCTACCGGACGATGCGGAAGAGGATCGGACGATGACGGACACCGCGCCCTCCCCGCGTACGGTCATCGAGGCCTTTCTGCCGTTCGACGGCGATGTCGACCTGGGCCTTGTCTACGACACCGCCAACGCCGCCGGCCTCGAAGATCAGCCGCTGCGCCTGGCGATCCGCCGGATGATCACAGCCGGTGAGGTGGTCCAGTCCGGACGTGGCCGCGGCGGCCGGCTCGCCCTCACCCCCGTCGGCCGCGACCGGCTGCGACGCGACCGGCTCGCCCTGCGGCTCGCGTTCGCCCAGGACGCCGGCCGAGCACCCTGGGACGGCGCCTGGCGGCTTCTTGCCTTCAGCGTTCAGGAGGACGAGCGTGCGGTACGCGACTCCCTGCGCCGCCAGCTCGTCGGAGCGGGTGCCGCGCCGATCGCACCCGGTCTCTACGTCAGCCCGCACGACCTGACCGGCATGCTCGACACCCCAGCCCACCTGATCACCGCCACCGCGACCGAGCTGAACGTCCGCGGCGTCACCGACCCGCACACACTCGCCGAACAGCTGTGGCCGGCCCGGCCGATCATCGACGCCTACGCGGTGGCCGAGTCGGTGCTCGCCACCGCGGATCCGGATCCGCTCGTCCAGCAGCTCCGCCTGGCCGAGGCACTCGAGCAGGCGCTACGCGACGATCCGCTGCTCCCGCCCGAACTTCGCCCCGGCCCCTGGGCGCCGGCCCGCACCCGCGGCGCCTGGCTGACCGCGTGGAGCGCCCGTTCCGAGGACCGCCTCTACCGCGGTTGGCTGACCTGACCGGGCACGAGACCCCCCGACTACGGCCGGCACCTCCGTCAGCCGGCGGGTGCCGATCCACACTCCCGGCCCGCGCCGTCGACGTACGGTGCCGCATATCGGATGTGACTCGACATCCCGCCCAGCATCTGCGCCGACGCCAGATCGAAGGCGATGTCCCGGTCCCCGCCGTGATTCACACCGCCGAGCCGGTTGACCTCGAGGTACCAGGGTGACAGACCTTCCCGCGGACCGTTCGGACTCATGACGGTGCCGCCGAGGTGCTCCATACCGAACACTTCGTACCGCTCGTCAGCGTCGTCGTCCTCGTCGTCGTCCTCGTCCTCGTCGAAGTCCGCCGGGTCCACACCGGCGTGGGGGTCGTCCCGTTCGGCGAGCCACACCGCACCGAGAGGCGCATGACGTGGCGGCACACCATCCGGGTCGTCCTCGCCGTCCACCGGCGGCGCGGCGGGAGCCGGGCGGGCCGTCCGTGGTCCGGAATACTCGGCCTCGGTGAGCCACAGCAGTGCGAAGACCTGGTCGACACCATCGTCGGCGAGCTGCAGATGCGGATGCGCCGCCGTGGCCGTGCCAGGGTCCGCCGGTCCGCGCCAGTAGTAGGCGTCGCACCACTGGAACACCGACACGGCGACCAGGTCACCGCCACGGCGGCGGTACTCCGCCGGAAGCCACAGAGTGAATCGGTGGTGCATCGGCTGGCCGGTACGCGGCGACCGGGGCCAGGTCAGTGGGTTGATCGAGGGGCCCTGGGGTCCTGCCCATCCAGCGGGGAGCGATGCCGGCCGTCCGGGCGCCGGTGCTGCCCCGTCACCGACGACGATGTCGTACGCCTTCGTGATCATCGGGTCACCGTAGGCCGTCACCGCTTCGGACCGGTCGCCCGGCCCGGTCGCGCCGGGACGCCGTACCGTGGTCGCGGCACCATTCCACACGGGACGGGAGCGGCAATGCGATCAGGTCACATGTGGGTAGCCGGCGCGGCGGTCGCTGTCGGCGCGCTGGCCGGCTGTGCCGGCAGTGAGCCGCAGACACCGCCGACGGCGGCATCGACACCCACGGCGCCACGAGGGGCGGAGTTCCTGAAACCTGGTCTGCGATTCTCCGTGGACGCGGAGAAGGCGTTTCGCGAAGCCCTGGCCGAGGTGGACGGGCAGCTCGCCGGGAGTGACGACGCTCTCGGCTACGGCATGACCATCTGTATGGAGATCCAGCAGGCCAAGACGGATGCCCAGGTGGCCGGGAACGCCGCGGCCAACTTCAAGGTCGACGAGCCGACCGCGAAGGCAATCGTCGAGGCGGCGAAGAACAGTCTCTGCCAGCAGTGATCCGGCCGGCCATACACCGGTCGCCCACCCGGCTGGATCAATGCCGGCCTACTTGAAGAGCATCCGATCGACCTGAAGCCAGACTCTCCCACCAGCGCTCACGCACCCGGCAAGGAAGCGGCATGAGCTTGCGCATCGTCTTCACACCCAACGCCTGGCAGGACTACGACCGCTGGTTACGCCGGGATGTGAAGATGCTTCCCCGCGTTGATGGAGCGGTCATCACCAGAACCTCCGTCACGCCCGGTTCCCGGCGACGATGGAGATCTACTCGGTGGTCTCGTCCAGGAAGATCCGGGCAGCGCTCAAGCAGTTGGCGAGTCGTTCACCTGACGGCCGCTGCCGCACTTCGCTGCCGTACCGGGCAGTTGCGGCTGCCCGGCCTACCAGTTTTGGCTGGCAAGAGTGGGGCGGACGGGACTCGAACCCGTGACCGATCGATTATGAGTCGACTGCTCTAACCCACTGAGCTACCGCCCCGTACCGGCGGCGATCCTATCCCGTGCCCTGCTCCCAAGCCTAGCGATCTATCACCGCACCAGGGATTTCGGCAGAAGGATGATCTGCAGCCGGGGATCTTCCACCATGTCCGGTGGCTGGAGATCCTCCACCCGGGGCGTCTCGTCGTCACAGCAACTGGGACAATCCGGGCCGTCCTGGGTGGTGAATTCAGCGTAGTTCTCTGGGTTGATGTCGCTCATTGAAACCCCCTGAAACGGGCATTAAACCCCGATCCGGGCGCCGAGTGACGCCAGGACTGATCCTGCGGTGCGCCAGCCGCTGGCCATCGCACCCTGTATCGACGGGCTGTCCCGGTGGTCGCCGGCCACGAACAGGCCGTCGCCCAGGTTGACGGGGCTGCGCAGCCTGGCCTGGGGCGGCCGGGCCGCGGGGAGGGCCTGGGGCACGGTGACCACGTTGAGCAGTTCCCAGTCGTCGGTCGGCACTCCGTACATCCTGGACAATTCGACCCGGATGACGGTCTCGGAGGCGCCGGAGGGTGCCGAGACCCCGACGACGGTGGCTGCGATGAGGCTGCGGCCGCTCGGCGCGTACTCGGGCGCCGCGTTGCTCATCACCACGGTGTTGGCGATGATCTCGCGCCGGTCGCCGTCGAGCAGCAGGATCGGCTCCGCATTGGGGGCTCGGTCGGCGCCGAAGTAGAAGGTGGTGAGCCCGTGCACGTCCGGCCGGGGCAGGCGGCCGGGCAGCAGGGTGGCCGCGGCGATCGGGTCGGTGGCGACGATCACGGCCCGGCAGCGGATCTCGCCGCCCTCGGTGACGACCATGCCGGGGCCGAGGGCGAGTGCGCGGGCTCCGATGAGCAGTTGCGGGAACGGCAACGGGCCGGCGATCGCGGCCGGCAGGGCGGCCATGCCGGCGGCCGGTACCCCGATCCGGCCACGGGTGAAGGAGCGCAGGACCATGGCGGCGACATGGCTCGACGTCTCGAGGGAGCGGTCGGCGAAGACCCCGGAGAAGAACGGCCGCAGCACCTCTTCGATGATCCGGTGGGACAGGCCGGCGCCCCGCAGCATCTCCTGGGTGGTGGTTTCCGGCGCGTCGAGGAGACGGTGGACCGGCAGGGTGGCGCAGCGGGTGGCGAGTGCGGCGAATTTGAGGCGGTCGGCGAGGGTGCCGACGCCGGAGATCAGGGTGTGCGGGGTGGCGAGCGGTTCGCGGACCGGGTTCTCCAGCCGGTGCAGCTCTCCGCAGCGGCGTACCAGCACGCCCGAGGTGAAGTACCGCATGTCGAGCGCGTCGATGTCGACGAGGGCGGGCAGACGCGGGTAGGCGGTGTTGATCGTCTGGAATCCGCGGTCCATCCGCCATCCGTCGATCACGTCGGTGGCGACCCGCCCGCCGACCCGGTCGGAGCCCTCCACGAGGAGCCATTCGACGCCGGCGCGGTCGAGCCGGCGGGCGGCGGACAGCCCGGCGAGCCCGCCGCCGATGATGACGACGTCCACCTCTACCGGCTGCGACATGTACACCTCACAGGCTGCAATCAACGCGATGCTCAGCGTAACCGGGCAACTGCCGCGCTGGAGGCGAAAGAGCCAGGCCACCGAGAGCCCGAAGATCAAGACCCTGCGGCGGTACGCTCTCCGCCCACCCCATCCACGAAGACCCCGCCCGCTCGCCCCAAAACCCAGCTGTGCAAGGCCGCTGCCTCAAGCCCGCCAAGACAACGGTGCCGCACAGCTGCGGGATCACGGCTGCTCGAGCGGGTCTGGTTGCTCGGCGTGTGCGCTCGCACGCGCCGTCCGAGCAGCTGCTCGGACGGCAGCGCCGGCTCACTCGTACAGCGCAAAGGGCGAACGGCGACGGGCCGCGGCCCGCATGCTCGCCTGCCGGCGTCCGGGACCGCAGTGGCCTGGGGTGACGAAGGCCACGAACAGCCGCCGGAAACAGGGCGGCCCCGGTGTGGAGGCGCCGCCCACCCAGCGGGCACAGAGCGCGGAAAACAGGAAACCCCAGGCCAGGGGCCTGGGGTTGAAGGTCTGCTCCCCGAATTGGACTCGAACCAATAACCTGCCGGTTAACAGCCGGCTGCTCTGCCAATTGAGCTATCGGGGATAGTCTCACCGCTTTGTCGCTCGGTCTCCCTTGCGACGGACAACAGACTACATGACCACCGGGAGGCCCCGCGAACGGGATACCCCGGTTTCGCGCGGTGGCCGGTCAACCGGGTGAAACCCCGGTGCGGGGAGTATCGCCCCGGCAGGATGGGTATGCACCTCACGACGCACGCGCGTCGAACTACGGAAGGAGCCGCCACCATGCGCGGAAAGCTGATGTTCCTCACCGGTCTCGCGGCGGGCTTCGTCATGGGCAGCCGTGCCGGCCGGGAGAAGTACGAAGAGATCCGGGCGAACGCTCAGAAGGTCTGGCAGCACCCGACGGTCCAAGAGGCAGCCGGCGTGGCTCAGGCGCAGGCCAACAAGCTCTACACCGAGGGTAAGGACAAGATCCAGTCGTCCAAGCTCGGTGAGAAGCTGAACACGACCGGTACCAGCAGCACGGACACCACGGATGAGCTGCTCGCGCCGAGCGACTCGTTCACCAGCTCGAAGAGCACCACCACCGGCACCACCTACTGACGCCGGTTCGCCGCGGCGCCGCTCCCGGGTGGGGGCGGCGCCGGTGTGCGTCAGGAGCAAAAACTCGGCTGGCTCTCTCCGCTGTCTCAGATGATCTGAGACAGCGGAGAGAGCCAGCCGAGTTTTTTACAGAGCGTCAGGGCGCGGTGCAGGGCTGCTGTTCCGGTACGAGGCCGAGGGCGGTCAGTTCGCCCAGCACGTACGCGACCGCGGTCCCCCGCTGCTCGTCGGTCCCGGGCACATCGACGTCCACGTACTCCGTGCGCGCGGTGTCGGCCGCGAGCAGGTGCCGCAGGACGGGCTGCCATGCGATGGCCGGGTCGGTGATGCGGGCCGTGGTGACGGAGAGTCCAGCGTCGGTGATCCGGTCGATGCCGGCTTCCGGACCGGGCCAGTCGCGGAGCACCGTGGTCAGGTCGAGGCAGACGCCGAGCCGGTCCTTGTCGATGCGGGTGAGTGCGGCGACGGTCTGTTCGGGGCTGTCGAGAACCCTGCCGGGGGCGGGCTGGAATCCGGCGCGGACGGCGCGCCCGACCCGCCACGCCAGGTCGGCGAGACCGCCGGAGAGCCGGGACAGGTGACGGGCGCCGGCTTTTCGGTGTTCGTCGTCCCAGGCATCGGCACGGCCCAGCCCGCAGGTCGCTATCGCGCCGCGCACCTCCTCGAAGGGAAGCAGGTCGACGAGGATGCGGGCGAGGTCGAGGGTGTGACGGACGCGGGCCGGGTCGCTCCAGTCGGCGGGGTCGCCTCCGTCGGGGCAGGGGGCGCCGCTGAGGGTGACCACCTCGAGGCCGCGGGCGTCGAGTTCGGTGCGCAGCCGGGTGCGCGCGCGGGAGCCGTCGGCGAGGGTGCTGGCCAGCCGGTACGACAGTCGCAGTGCCACGGCGAGGGTGCCGGTACCGAGCTGCGCGCGCAGCGCCGTGTTGGTGGCGTCGAGGCCTTCGACGGCGGAGGGCACGTCCTCGGCGTGGTCTAGGCTGATGCCACAGCTGAGGTGCACGATTCGGCCGGAGGGATGTCGCAGCCGCATCAATTTCCTCCCCGGACGAGCTCACCCGTGCAGGTGCACGTGCATTCGCACGCGCTTCGGTTTCCAGTATGGACCATGCCGGAGCGGGTTCCCGATCGTCCGATCTCACGCTGCCGGGGTGCCATCGACGCCTCCATCCGTGGAATGTCTGCCCTCGGATACGAGCCTGTGCCGCATACCGGATCACCGGCGCACGCCCCGTGCGACGAGAAGACCAGCACGAACATGATCCAAAGCAGCCGAATTCATTGAAGCACGACGATGAGCCTGCCATGGGTGACCAGCGAGTAGCGTTCGGCGGACGCCGCCGCAGAGGCGAAGTCCGACGGTCCGGATGTTCACATAATGCTCAAACGGACATGCAATGTTCGGCTGCGCGTGCGTCCTGCACGTGCCGAAGCACCACCGTGCGGATGCACGGGACGACAGCCCGTGCATCCGCACCGTGAAAACGGGCCCCTCCGCACGCGGAGAGGCCCGTTCGAGAACCGTGGTCAGTTCTGGCTCAGACCGTGCTCGCTGCCCTTCTTGAGCTTGCGGGTGTCCCGCAGCTCCAGGAACGGCTCGTCGTCGGCCGGGTGGCCGGCCGCGATGGCCCGGCCCCGCTCCAGTTCCGCGTCGAGCTCCGCACCGAGCAGGATCGCCATGTTCGAGATCCACAGCCAGACCAGGAACGCGATGACACCGGCCAGCGTGCCGTACGTCTTGTCGTAGCTGGCGAAGTTCGCCAGGTAGAAGGCGAAACCGCCGGAGGCCACGACCCAGAGGAGGACCGCGAAGATACCGCCGGGGGTGACCCACCGGAAGCCACCGGTCTTGGCGTTCGGGGACGCCCAGTAGAGCAGCGCGAACATCAGGCTCACCAGCACCACCAGGACCGGCCACTTGGCGATGTTCCACGCCGTCACGGCCGCGCCACCGAAGCCGAGACGCTCACCGACGACCTGGGACAGCTCACCGGTGAAGATGACGATGGCGGCCGAGAGGATCAGCATCATGCCGATGACGGCCGTGACACCGACCCGGATCGGCAGCGTCTTCCACACCGGACGGCCCTCGGGGACGTCGTAGACGGCGTTCGAGGCGCGCATGAAGGCGGCCACGTAGCCGGACGCCGACCAGAACGCGACGACCAGACCGATGATCGCGGCCAGGCCGGCCGCACCGGAGTTACCCACCTGGGTGAGCACCGTGTCGACGAGGCTCCGCAGCTGCGCGTTCGGCGTCAGGTCGTTGACCGCCTGGGTGACGGTGGTCTTGCCGTCGTTGCCGAGCAGGCCCAGCAGCGACACCAGCACCACCGCGGCCGGGAAGATCGACAGGACACCGTAGTAGGTGAGCGCCGCCGCCCAGTCCGAGATGTTGTCCTCGGAGAACTGCTTGAACGTGCGCTTGATCGCGGCGAAGAGGCCTTTGCCCTTCAGCTGGGCCGGGCTGTCCGGACCGGCGTCCGGCGAAGGTGCGTCCAGGTTCTGTTCCCGGTCCTCACCGGTCCGGGCGGTGGCGGCGGCCTCGACGTCGTAGTCGGTACCACCCTTGCGACGGGCGTCGCTGGTCTCACGGTCCTCCGTGCCGGCGGCCCGTGACGGCTGCTCATCAGCCTTGTGATGAAGTTTCATGGCGGGGTTCCCTCCGGGCATGAGCGACGGCTCTCGGCCGCTCCGCTCGCCGTGTCCCCGCCACGACGGACGCGGACGACCTGCGACTTTGTTGCCCACCGGCGGGTGTCCTTAACCCGATCGGTTCGTGATGACCCGATCGGGACAGAACACCCCACTCACTTGCAGAGCAGCCGTTCCATCCGGCGGCCCGCGATGACCAGACCCGCGGCCAGCATGGCGAGGAGATAAAGCACGTCCAGCACCTGGACGAGGCCGGCCGTGCCCAGGCTCACGCCCCGGATCAGGTCGACCGCGCGGTACAGCGGGGTGACCTCGACCAGCCAGCGCAACACGTCCGGATAGGCGGTCGCCGGGACGAACGTGCCGGAGAACAGGAACAGCACGAACATCCCCGCGCCGATCATGTCGAAGTCCTGCCAGCCGCGCATCAGCGTGGAGATCGTCATGCCGAGCGCACCGAACGCGAAGCCCACCAGCATGCTCGCCGGGAAGGCCACGAGCGCCCGGACCGGGGTGGTGAGGTCCATCGCGACCATGATCACCAGGAAGGCGGCCGAGTAGATGCTGCCCCGGGCCATCGCCCACGACAGTTCACCGAGAGCGATCTCGATCGGGCGCACCGGGGTGGCGAGCATCCCCTCGTACAGCCGCATGAACTTCATCTTTCCGAAGAAGTTGAAGGTCGTCTCGGACAGCGCCCCGCTCATCGCCGACGACGCGAGCATGGCCGGGGCCACGAACTGGGCGTAGTCCACGACCCGGCCGTCCGGCAGCGGGATCGCACCGACCAGGGCACCGACGCCCACCCCGATCGAGAACAGGTAGAGGACCGGCTCCAGGAGACCTCCGAGCATGACCAGGCCGTAGGCGGTCTTGAGGGCGGCCACGTTGCGCTCGGCCACGGCGGCCGAGCGGACACCCATCGCCTTGACGGCCATCAGCCGCCGCGGAAGCATCAGGGTCAGCACGTCAGATCACCAGCCGTCGCCGATAGCGCCAGGACGCCAGGAACCACCCGGCCACACACCAGAGCAGCAGGTAGAGCACCTGCCAGACAGCGTCCGGGCCCGGATCGAGCCCCAGCGTCGCGGCCCGGCTCAGATCGACGCCGTGCCACAGCGGCAGCGCCCACGCCACCCATCGCAGCACCTCCGGCAACGACTCGATCGGGAAGAACACCCCGGAGAACAGCGACATCGGCAGCACCGCGAACCGCAGCAGGATCGCCAGGTAGCTGTCGCTGGTCACCGAGGCCGTGTAGGCGGCCACCGGTGCCGCGACCGCCGCACCGACCAGCAGCGCGATCGGCAGCACGGCCACCGCCCACGCGGACCGCAGCGCGCCGAAGCAGAACGCCACCAGCAGGAACGCGGTCGTGGTGATCATCACCCGGAACAGCATGAACGCCAGATGTCCACCGAGGATGTCGGTGGTCCGCAGCGGCGCCGCGGCCTGCGCGAAGTAGATCTTCACCCAGGTGAAGCAGCTCATCACCGGCCAGGTCGACTCACCGACCGCCGTCTGCAGAGCGGTGCTGGCGATCAGGCCCGGCACCATCCACTGCAGGTAGGAGACGCCCTCGACGCCGCCGGTCACGAACCCGCCGACCCCGAGACCGAACCCCAGCATCGTCAGCAGCGGCAGCACCAGCGACGAGAACACGCTCGCCCGCCAGGTCCGCCGATAGTTGATCAGGTGGTATTCCAGGACGTAGGCCGACGGCGTCATCAGTCCACCAGGGTGCGGCCGGTGAGGCGGAGGAAGACGTCCTCCAGGCTGCTGCGACGTGCCAGCGAACTGGCCGGGCTCAGCGACCGCCGGTGCACCTCGGCCAGAGCGTCGTCGCCGTCGGTGACGTAGAGCAGCACCCGGTCCGGCAGGACCTCGGTGCGCTCGCCGATGCCCGCCAGTTTCCCGGCGTAGAGCCCCTGGTCCTCGGTGGCGAACCGCAGCTCCACCACCTCACGGGTGGAGTGCGCCTCGATCAGCTCCCGCGGCGAGCCCTCGGCCACGATGCGGCCGCCGTCCATCACCACGAGCCGGTCGCACAGCTGCTCGGCCTCGTCCATGTAGTGGGTGGTCAGCACCAGCGTCACACCCTGCTGCTTGAGCCGGAACAACCGCTCCCACACCAGATGGCGCGCCTGCGGGTCCAACCCGGTGGTCGGCTCGTCCAGCAGCACCAGGTCGGGCTCGTTGACCAGCGCCCGGGCGATCGTGAGCCGTCGTTTCATGCCGCCGGACAGCGGCTCCACCTTGCTGCCGGCCCGCTCCCCCAGTTGCACGAACTCCAGCAGCTCGGCGGCACGGGCGCGGGCCACCCCGCGCGAGATGCCGAAGAAGCGGGCGTAGGTGGTGAGATTCTCCAGCACGGTCAGCTCGGGATCGAGGTTGTCGAGCTGCGGGCAGACCCCGAGCCGGGCCCGGATCCGGGGACCGTCACGTCGCGGATCCATCCCCAGGATCCGCAGCACGCCGTCGCTCGGTGGGGACACACAGCCGATCATGCGCATGGTCGAGCTCTTGCCCGCCCCGTTCGGCCCGAGGAAGCCGAACGCCTCGCCGGCCCGCACGTCGATGTCGATGCCGTCGACCGCGGTGAAGTCACCGAACCGCTTGACCAGCCCGCGCGCGTGGATGAGGGAGTTCACGACTCCAGACCCTACGGCCGGGGTACGACAGATTTCAGTCCACGGCCTCGGTCGCCGACCGGGCCACCCCGACCAGATCGTCGGTCGCCTCGGTCACCTCCGGCTGCTCCACCGGCGTCCCCGAGTCGTACCGCACCGCCCAGCTCAGGCCGTTACGGCCGCTCACCCGCCGGCCGACGACCCGAACCGCGCCCTCCGGGAGCGGGTGGTGCGTCGTGTACGCCACCGACCGGGTCACCCTCGCCCGCACCTGGTCGGGCAGCTCCCCCGGCTCCAGCAGCAGGAACGACATCACCGGCCCGTCCACCAGCACCGTGTACCCGTCGCGTTCCTCGGCCACCTCGGCCGGCGTGATCCGCAGCTCACGCCCCGACCAGGCCGCCTTGTGGATCTCGTGCCAGCCCAGCCGTTCGACCGCCGACGGCAGCCAGAGCCCGTGGTTGGTGGCGACCACCACGTCCTCCGGCGACTCCGCGACCGTGCACCAGGCCACCACCCGTTCCTCCGGGCCCAGTGGCGGCCGGAGCCCGGCCGGGAGGGAGGGACGTCGACGGAAAAGCTTCACAGTTCACCTGCCGCCTGCTCGCGCAGGGCCCGCGCCTGCTGTTCGAGTGAGAAGAGTTCACCGGCGAGAGCGAGGTACTCATCCTTGTTCGCCACCGGGTTGAGCCGCTGCACCTTGGACTTGAGATCGCGGATCCGGGTGGCCAGCGCCCCGCCCTGCAACCGGGCCAGCGTGACCTGCACGTACCGCGGATCGACCTGGCCGTCGACGTAGAGCGGCTCCACCGCGAGCTCGCTGACCAGCATCTGGCCGCCCATGTCGGGGCAGCAGTCGCGGACCTTCTCGATCCACACCACGCCACCGGTCGACGAGGAGACCCCGCCCGCCTGAGCGATCGAGTCCCGGACCGACTGGAGCACCGGATCGCCGTAGTTCTCCGCACCGACCGCGTCGAACATCGGCCCGGCCAGCACCGGCTCCTGCAGGGCCAGTTTCAGCGCCTCCCGCTCGACCAGCCGCTGCGGCGAGTCGGGAGCCGTCCGCGACCGGGGAGCCGCCTGCTGGGTCTCCCCGCGCAGCGCGTTGTTGACCGCCCGCTGCACGGGGTCCAGGTCCATGCCGAGGTCTCCGGCGAGCTTCCGGGCGTACTCCGGGCGCTTCTCCCGGTCCTTGATCTTGGCGACCAGCGGGGCGGCACGTCGCATCGCCTCGACCCGGCCCTCGACCGTGTCCAGGTCGAAGCGGGAGATGGTCTGCCGCAGCGCGAAGTCGACGAGCGGCTCCCGGGCCGCGATCATGTCCCGGACCGCCAGATCGCCGCGGGCCAGCCGCAGCTCACAGGGATCCATGTTGTCCGGCGACACGGCGATGAAGGTACGCCCGACGAAGCGCTGGTCCTCCTCGAAGGCCCGCAGCGCCGCCTTCTGCCCGGCCGCGTCCCCGTCGAAGGTGTAGATGATCTCGCCGGTGAAGCTGTCGCTGTCCATCAGCAGCCGGCGGAGCACCTGGATGTGATCCACGCCGAACGCCGTGCCGCAGGTCGCGACCGCGGTCGGTTCGCCCGCCTCGTGACAGGCCATGACGTCGGTGTAGCCCTCGACGATCACCGCCCGGCCGCGCTTGGCGATCTCCCGTTTCGCGTGGTCGATGCCGTAGAGCACGTGCGACTTCTTGTAGATCGGCGTCTCCGGCGTGTTCAGGTATTTCGGGCCGTCGTCGTCGTCGAACAGCTTCCGCGCGCCGAACCCGATCACGTCGCCGCCCAGGTCACGGATCGGCCAGAGCAGCCGGCGCCGGAACCGGTCGATCAGCGACCCGGAGCGCGCCGGCTTGCAGAGCCCGGCCATGGTCAGTTCCTCGGCGGTGAAGCCCTTGAGACGCAGGTGCTTGGCCAGGGCGTCCCAGCTGTCCGGGGCGAACCCGCAGCCGTACTTTTCGGCGGCGTCCCGGCCGAACCCGCGCTCGGCGAGGAACTCCCGCGCCTTGCGCGCACCGGGCGAGCCGAGCTGGTCGCGGTAGAAATCGACGGCGGTCGCGTGCGCCGCGATGAGCCGCTGCTTCTGCCCGGCCTGCGGCCGGGGTGTGGACGGTGCGCCGGTCTCGGTGTCGTAGCGCAGCTGCAGGCCGGCCTTGCCGGCGAGCCGTTCCACCGACTCGATGAACGACAGGTGCTCCGCGTCCATCAGGAACTTGATCGCGTCGCCGCCCTGGCCGCACCCGTGACAGTTGCCGGTGAGGATGTTGTCCTCAAGGACGAAAGCGTGTGTACCGTCGACGACCGGGCAGAAGACCTCTTCGACCTCGCCGTGATCCTCGATCGCCTCGACGACCCAGCCCCGGCGCTCATATTTCTTGCGAGCCGCCCGGAAGCGGTCCCGATGGGCGGTGATCAGGAAGAAGTCTTCGGGTATGTCCGAGCCCATGAGAGTGAGCCGGTAGAGGGGCGTGGTATAGCCGATCTCGCCGTTCGGACGCTTCGTATCCGGGAATCCGGTACGCACGTACTCTCGGATGCCGTATGTCCCGATCCCGATGCGGGTGCAGAGGTCCCGGACGTACTCCAGATGCTGTCGGTGTGCGGAGTTGAGTGAGATGCAACCGTCGGCCGCTACGTCGCCGTCAGCTGCGAAATAGCCAGCCAGCCAGCCGAAGAGGTAGGACAGCGACTCGGTAAGCGGCGGCAGGTCGGTCTTGAAATACGCCGGCATGTCCGTGACCGTGATGCGACCGTCGCCGACATAGGTGTCGTTGAGCGGGAACCACTTCAGCAGTTCCCTGTCCTTGCCGCCGTACAGAATCGCGACACTGCCGCGATCGAGGACCGTGCCGTCGCCGAAGACGATGCCACGGGCGACACCGAACGGTGACGGAGAAAGCGTGTGCCCGCCGTCACGGGTTGCCAGAGCACGCGGGAACACGTGCGCCAGCCGATCGCCCGGCCGGAGGTCCGCGGTGGTGCGTTCGAGGCGCTTGTCACCCGTACGACTGCGAATGAACCACCGATGATTCCCGGTGGCCCGAATGGTTTTCTTCTGTCCGTTGCGGGACAACTTCAGATGGAGAAGCGGCTGTTCACCGAACGATCGGAACGGCGCCTCGACGAAACGGCCGTGCGTCGTGATGACGCGATGGCGCCCACCGGCGAGATCACGGATCTCGCGGATGCCCTGGTCAGTGATGACCCGCGTCTCGCCCGCCAGGCAGAAGTAGACGTTCCGCGCCGGTGAGACGTTGAACGACGGCGTCTTCTCGTCATGGAAAGGGCACAGCCCTTTCAGGTTGCCGCCGCCCGCCGACCGCAGCGTCACCGTCTCGCTGATCACGTCGACGATCGAGGTCCGGTCGCGGACCAGTGCGATGTCCTCGTCCTTGACCCGTCCCGCCACGGCATACATCCTGCCTCGCGCGACAGCTCACCCGCCAGCAGGGTCCGCCTCGATCGTCACCGTGTCCCGACGACCGCCCGGTGCCAGGCCACGGCCGCGTGGTCGGTCAGGGACGCGACCTGGTCGATCACCACCCGCAGGGCGGCCGCGTCGTCCACGGCGGACGCGTGCAACGGGCGGAAGAGCGGATCCAGCCTCTCCGGCGTACGGGTCAGCGCCTCCACCAGTTCGACGAGGATGGTGCGCTGCTGCTCGTACCACGTCTCGGCGGCCCTGGACCGCATCACGTAGCGCAGTGCCATGCCCTTGAGCAGCGCGCACTGGTTACGGACGGTCCGCGGGACGATCAGGTCGGCGGCGTACCGGCGCAGCGGTTCGGTGCCGTGGCGGCTCTGCGTGGCGCCGACCGCGGAGGCGACGAAACGGCCGGTCAGGACGCTGGTCATCCGTTTGAGGGCGACCAGGGAGTCGTAGCCGCCGTCGTACCCGGCGACCGCGGTGACGGCCGGATCGGCCAGCAGCATGTCGAGGGCGGCGCCGAGTTCGTCGCGGGTCTCGGTGGAGTAGGTGGCGGCCACGTCGGCG
This sequence comes from Actinoplanes sp. NPDC023801, assembly GCF_040639655.1. Taxonomy (NCBI): domain Bacteria; kingdom Bacillati; phylum Actinomycetota; class Actinomycetes; order Micromonosporales; family Micromonosporaceae; genus Actinoplanes; species Actinoplanes sp. NPDC023801. The sequence continues at coordinate 207,218 of NZ_JBFAAI010000014.1, forward strand.
CAGAGTTCGCGGCGTTCGTCCGGGTCGTCGATGAGCCCGCGGAGCCGGATGTACCCGCCGTGCACCCCGTCCTCGACGTCGTGCACCGAGTAGGCGACGTCGTCGGCCCAGTCCATCACCTGGGCCTCCAGACAGCGGCGTTCGTCGTCACGGCCGTTGCGCAGCCAGTCGAAGACCGGCCGGTCGTCGGCGTAGACGCCGAACTTGCGGTACCCGGCCTTACGGAACCACGGGTACTTGGAACACGCGTCGAGGGTGGCGCGGGTCAGATTGAGGCCGGCGCCGGGGACCTTCGCCTCCAGCCGGGTGATCACGCGCAGAGTCTGCGCATTGCCCTCGAAGCCACCGCACGGCGCGGCGACCACGTCGAGGGCGGACTCGCCGTTGTGTCCGAAGGGCGGGTGGCCCAGGTCGTGGGCGAGCCCGGCCACGTCCACGACGTCAGGGTCGCAACCCAGGCGGGCGCCCATCTCGCGGGAGATCTGGGCGACCTCGAGGGAGTGGGTGAGCCGGGTACGCAGGAAGTCGTCGGATCCGGCGGTGTGCACCTGGGTCTTGGCGGCGAGACGCCGGAAACCGGCCGAGTGCAGCACCCGTGCCCGGTCACGCTGATACGGGGTACGTCCGTACCCGCTGTCCTTGGCGGGCTCGGCTGCCCATCTCTGCGCCTCGGCGGCCGTCATGATCCCCAGACTAAGCCGGATGTCCGGGTTGCCGATGAGTCAACCGTGGTGATCTCCATCGTCGGCCGCCTCGTGGTGCTGGGCGGCACCGGTCTGTTCTCGGTCGCGCTCGTGACCGGGTTCGCGGTGCGCAACTCCGACGACCAGAGTGCCGCGAACGAGCAGATCGCCAGGATCAGCGCGGCGATGAGCAGTCAGTGGAACGCGGACATGATGCACGACGCGCTGAAGGCGGACGTGATGTCCGCGCTGGTGGCGACGACGGCCGAGCAGCGGCAGGAGTACGAGGCCGAGGCGGTGACCGAGCACAGCGCCACGATGGTCGAGAAGTTCGACGCGGCGGCCGGGCTGGCCCCGGAATCGCTGAAGGCGGACTACACGGCAGCTCGTCCGCAGGTGACGGAGTACGCGGAGGCCGCCGCGGCGACGGTCGAGGCCGCGGAGACCGATCGGGCGGCGGCCATGCGGCTGCTCGGTGATTTCCTGACCGCCTACGCGGCGCTGGAGGAGAGCCTGGGTGCCCTGGACGACGCGATGCTCGCGGAGGTCGACGCGGCAAGCGCACATGGCCGTGAGACGGGCACCAGGAGCACGACGTTCATCCAATGGGCGGCCGTCATCGCGAACCTGCTGACGGTGATCGCCTGTGTCCTCACCGTCCGGGCGATCCGGCGGCCGTTACGGGCGATGCGGGAGACCCTGCGCACGGTGGCGCGGCGGGATCTCACGGTCCGGGCGCCGATCGTCAACCGGGACGAGTTCGGTGAGATGGCGCAGGCGCTCAACGAGGCGATGGACGCTCTGCAGGGCACCGTGTCGGCGACCGCGGATCGGGTGGGCAGCCTCAGCGCGGCCAGCGTCGAATTGCAGAAGCTGGCCGGCGAGCTGGACGGTTCGGCGGAGCGGACGTCGGCAGAGGCACGCAACGCGGATTCGTCGGCGGTCCATGTGTCCGGTTCGGTGACCGACATGATGTCCGCGACCGATCAGTTGTCGGCGTCGATCCGCGAGATCGCCAGGCAGACCGCGACGGCGGCGTCGACGACCAACGAGGCGACGGCGAGCGCGAACACGACCGCGGAGGCGGTGGGCCGGTTGAGCGACGCGAGCCGGGAGGTCGGCGACATCGTTCGGATGATCACGAACATCGCGGAGCAGACGAATCTGCTGGCGTTGAACGCGAGCATCGAGGCGGCCCGGGCAGGGCAGGCCGGCAAGGGATTCGCGGTGGTGGCGACCGAGGTCAAGGATCTGGCGCAGGAGACGGCCCAGGCGACCGGGGAGATCACCGCGAAGATCCACGCGATCCAGGAGATGACCACGAGCACGGCCCAGGCGATCGGGGCGATCGCGGAGATCATCGCCCGGATCGACGACGGCCAGCGTACGATCGCCGCCGCCGTCGAGGAGCAGTCGGCCACCACCGACCTGCTGACCCGCAACGTGGAGGCCGTCTCGTCGGCGGCGTCCGAGATCAGCGGGACGGTCTCGCACATCACGTCGTCGAGCGCGTTCACGGCCGAGGGGGCGAACACCACCCGGCACTCGGCGGGACTGGTGAGCAGCGCCGCCGACGACATCCGCTCGCTGATCACCCAGTTCCGGTACTAGGGCGTACGGCCCGGAACTCAGCGCCTGGAGCTCAGGACGCAGAACTCGTTGCCCTCCGGGTCGGCCAGTACCACCCAGGGCACGTCGTCGCCCTGACCGATGTCGACGGGCCGCGCCCCCATACCGACCAGGCGCTCCACCTCGACCGCCTGATCGTCCGGACGCAGGTCGATGTGCAGCCGGTTCTTGATCCGTTTGACGTCTCCGACCGGGGTGAACAGCAATCCGGGCAGTTCGTCGGGGGTGCGCCGGATCTCCACCTCGTCGGGCGCCTCGTTCACGATCAGGTAGCCGAGGGCCTCGGCCCACCAGCGGGCGAGCCGCGCCGGGTCATGCGCGTCGACCACGATCTGCTCCCACCGACTGGGCACGAAAGCCTCCTCCGGATAGACACGTGACGATCATGTTACGCGACCCGGACGGGTGAACCGGGACGAAACAGCGCACCTGGAGTGCGACGGCGAGAGCCCGTGGTGGCGCCAGGATGACGAGCCGTCAACGGCTGCGCCGGGACGCACAAAACGTGCGACTTGTAGCCACAGGGTCACCGGAGGATGGCCCACGGTGGCGGGCGGGAAGCGTCTGATCACCGACCGAAGCGCTGAGGAGTGAAGTGCCCGGCGTCGACCACTGTCTACAGGAGGCAATGACGATTCCCGGCGCCGTGGGCGCCAGCATCGTCGACTACACCACGGGCTTCCCGGTCGCCACGACCGGTGCGGCGCCCAACGAGGACCACGAGGCTGCGGCCGCCGGCACGGCCGAGGTGGTGCAGGCCGCGAACAGTCGCTCGCTGTTCGTCTCCGCGGTACCGCACGACCTGCTCGAAGACCTGATCATCACCACCGCCGGTGGCTACCACCTCCTACGGATGGTCCAGACCGAGTTCGACAGCCGCCTGGTGCTCTACGTGTGGCTGGACCGGGTTCGCGGCAACCTCGCCGTGGCCCGCCGCATGATGCAACGCCTGGCCGACGAACTGGTCACGCGATGACCGGTACGAGAACCGCCCGATCAACTGACCACGAAGGAGCGATCGGTGGCCCCCACGAGGACCGCAGCGCCCGGGAACCTGCTCACGCAGGTGGCCGGCGCGCGGCAGACCGGAGCGCTGATGGTCGGCGGCCATCCGGGCGGCGCGGTCTTCGTCCTCGAGGGGCGGGTCGTCTACGCCGAGTCGCCGGCCGCACCGGGGGTCGGCGAGCTGCTCACCTCCTCCGGGCGGCTCGCCGGGCGGACCTGGCAGAACGCGCTCGATCTGGGCACCTCGACCGCCCGGGTCGGCCGCCTGCTGGTCGAGCAGGGCCACCTCACGCAGGGTGAGCTGGAGTTGTGCGTGCTCGGCGCCACCTACGACGCGGCCTACTTCGTGCTGGCGGACCGGACGGCGCGGGCCGAGTTCGTACCCGGTGCCACGCACTGGCTGGGGCCGGTCGTGCACATCGACGCGGCCGCGGTCGACCGGGAGGTCCGCCGCCGGATCGCGCTGCTCGACGAGATCTTCCCGAACCCCCTGATCGACGTGTCGCCGGTCATCCCGGTGACCCGGCCGCCCCGGGAACGGGTCACCGTCACGGCGCCGCAGTGGGAGCTGCTGGTCCAGGCGGACGGTCAGCGCACCCCCGCCGACCTGGCACAACTGCTCGGCCGGGCAGGCTACGCGATCATCCAGGAACTCCGCCGGATGGCCGCCGCCGGGCTGATCGAACAGCCCGAGCCACGAACGCCGGAGTCACCGGAGTTCGTCCGGCTCCCGCATCCACGAGGCGTGGCGGTCCCCCTCGCCCGCGAGGCGGTCCCCCTCCCCCGGGAGGCGGGCCCGACCGCTTGGGAGACCGCGTCGATGGCCCGGGACACGGTGCCGGTGATCTCCGGCCCGGAGCCGGTGGCGCGGCATCCGCCGCCCGGAGGGGATCCACCGCCCGGCGAGCACAACGCCGGCCCGAACCGGCTACCGCGGCTGGCCCGCCGGAAACCCGGGGCGAAGCTGCCCAAGGAGATGGCGGGTGAGAGCCCACCCGTCCACCAGGGCACCGACGAGGTCCTGCTCAAGCGCATACGCACCGCACTCAGGGCACTGCGGTGACACGCGCACCCCCGACGAGAAGGAGCGAGGAGAGGAATGACGGTGGACCCGGCGGTACTCGAGGAGCTTGCGCGCCTGCGCAGCAGAGTGCCGGAGCTGGCCGGAAGTGTGCTCGCCACCGCCGACGGGCTGGTCGTGGCGCACGACTCGCACGGCATCGAGCCGGACACCCTGGCCGCTCTGGCCGCGGCCCACCTGGCCCTGGCCCGGCGGTTCGCGCACGCCGTGAACCACGGCGAACTGAGGGAGTCCGTGGTCGAGTGCGACGGCGGCTACATCACCTCGTACACCGCCGGCCCGAACGCGCTGCTCACCGTCGTCACTTCGGGTGACGCGAACCTCGCCATGGTCCATCTGGAGGCGCGCCGGTGCGTACGCCGGCTCGTCCGGATCCTCGCGCTGGAGACCGCACCTCAGCTGCGCCCGGACATTCCCATCCAGGCCGGTCCATCCGCCCCGCTTGCCCGGCGGACGCCGATGGCCACCCTGCCGAACGTGGTCCGCCGTCGCCAGGCGACCGGCTGACCGGTAGAAGACCGTTCGAAGATCCATCCCACCACAACGGAGGAACAATCCCATGCCCGACATGGACACCGCACTGAAGGAAATCATGGAGATCGACGGCTGCATCGGCGTCGCGCTCGTGGACCACACCAGCGGCATGGCCCTGGGCACCCTGGGTGGTGGCAAGGAGCTCGACCTGACCGTCGCCGCCGCCGGCAACACCGACGTGGTCCGCGCCAAGCTGCGTGCGATGGAGATGCTCAACCTCTCCGAGAAGATCGAGGACATCCTCATCACGCTCGATACGCAGTACCACATGATCCGGCCGCTCACGAGCCGGTCCGGCAAGGGCCTCTTCCTGTACGTGGCGCTCCGGCGGGACCGGGCGAACCTCGCGATGTCCCGGCACCAGCTGCGCCGCATCGAGAACGACCTCGACGTCTGAGGTTCGAGGCGTGACCGCCACCCCTGGCGGGGAGGGCCCGCACCGCCCTCCCCGCCCCCGCGCCGAAGCTCGGCAGATCTCCGCACTCTGGACCACCGGACCGTGACACAGGTTTCCGGGGTGTTACCCCTTGCCGTCGGATCGACGGGCGTGCATCCTGTTTTGCAGCGCTGCAAAGAGTGTGCCAGCACCGCGCGCCGCGCATCCGTCTGTGAGGACCCGTGAAAACACTCGGCGTTCTGCTCGCCGCCATTCTCCTGATCACGGCGCCGGCCGTGCCGGCCCGAGCCGCCGCTCCGGTGCGGGCGAACCCCGATCCGGTCGCCCACGACCCCACGCTGATCAAACAGGGCCGCTGGTACTACGAGATCATCACCGGGGACAGCGGCACCCGAACCTACCTGCCGATCCGCCGCTCCACCGACCTGATCCACTGGACCTACACCGGCACCGTGTTCGACACCCCGCCGGCCTGGGTGACCGAGGAACTGGGCGTCACCCCGGCCGACTTCTGGGCTCCGGACATCAGCTTCTTCGACGGCGAGTACCACCTGTACTACGCGGCCTCGTCGTTCGGCACCAACAACTCGGTGATCGGCCTGGCCACCACGAAGTCTCTGGCGGACCCGCGGTGGGTGGACCGCGGGATGGTCCTGCGCACCACCAGCGGCGTCGAGGACGTCAACGCCATCGACCCGGACGTGAGCTTCGACCGGGCCGGCAACGCCTACCTGTCGTACGGCTCCTTCTGGGACGGCCTGCGGATGCGCCGGCTCGACGTGCGGACCGGCCTGCTGTCGGCGACGGACACCACCGAGCACCGGATCGCCTCGCGGGGCGGCATGGCGATCGAGGGGCCGTCGATCACCCACCACGGCGGCTGGTACTACCTGTTCGTCAGCTTCGACTTCTGCTGCCGGGGCGTGAACAGCGACTACCGGGTCATGGTGGGCCGTTCCCGGAGCATCACCGGCCCGTACACGGACGCCGAGGGCCGGCTGCTCACCGAGGGCGGCGGAACCGAGATCCTGGCCGGCTACAACGGATTCACCGGGCCGGGCCACGGTGACGTCCACGGCGACCTGTTCGCCCACCACTACTACGACGCCGCGGACGACGGCGCCCCGAAGGGTTCGATCCGCCGGATCCGGTGGGCGAACGGGTGGCCCCGGCTGTCCGATCCGCTCAGCGGCAACCGCGGCCACGGGCACGGCCCGGCGCCCGTGCAGCTGGTGCACCGCGACAGCGGGGCCGTCCTGGCCAACGCGACCTGCGGCTACGAGGGGGCGGACATCAGCCTGGCGGACCCCGGTCCGGCTGACCGGTGCCGGCAGTGGCGCCTTGACGACCGCGGCAACGGTTTCGTGAGCCTCACCAACCGGCAGAGCAACAAGGTGGCCGAGGTGGCGGCCTGCGTCGACGCGGACGGCGCCCGGGTCGCCCAGTGGGGCTGGCTGGCCAACGACTGCCAGCGGTTCCGGTTGATCCCCAGCTCCGAGGGCTGGTCGCGGATCGTGAACCCGCTGGCCGGCCGGGCCCTGCAACCGGCCGGATGCGGCGGGGCCGGCACCCCGGTGCAGACCTTCGCGGCCGGCGACTGCCAGGACTTCCGTCTCCAGCCGGTCGGCGACGTGCTGCTCACCGACCCGGCGAACACCCGGCTGATCGGCAAGCGCTGGCGTTTCACCCACGTGTCCGACGGCTGGTACCGGATCTCCGGGCCGGGGTCACACCGGTCGCTCGGCGGCACGTCCTGGCAGATCGAGGCACTGCCCGTCGGCGGGTACCGCCTGGTGGGCATGGACGGGCAGAGCCGGGAGGTCCTGCTGCTGGCGCCGTGACCGACCGGCCTGTACGGCAGGTCACGGCCGCCGGGGTCCTGGCCGGGAACCAGGACCCCGGCAACTACCATTCCCTCCCATGGGCGCCCGGGACATCATCGACAGGGTGCGCTCCGGCGAACTCGGCCACGAGGACGCACTCGACGTCCTGACCGGTGTGGCCGCCGCCGAGGTGGACACGGCTCTCGCCTCGGCACTGAGGGCCGAGTTCGAGCGGCTCTTCGGCAACGGCTGGCAGCCGGCCGAGCTGCACCGCGCGGTCGCCCGGCGCGGCAACCCGATCCAGGCGCGGCTGGTCGCCGACGCCACCCGGGACTTCCTCCGTGGCCGGGAGCCCGTCGACGAGCGCTGGCAGGCCCAGGCGGATGCTCTGCGTACCCCCGAAGGCCGTAAGCCGGACCGGATCGCCGTGCTCGATGCCTCGCTGGACCTGGTGGCCGAGTTACGGCGACTGCCGCGCATCGAGGTCCTGATCCCGGCTCCGGGCACTCCGCTGACCAGCGTTCCGCACCACGGTGACCAGCGCATCCTCGACCGGGTGCGGGCGCTGCTGGCGAAAGCGGAGTCGACCGACTTCCCGGCCGAGGCCGAGACGTACAGCGCGAAGGCGCAGGAGCTGATCGCCCGGTACCGGATCGAGATGGTCGCCGCCCCGGCGGTGGACGTGGTCCCGTTCGCCCGGCGGATCGGCGTCGACCATCCCTACGAGAGCGAGAAGGCCGGCCTGCTGGACGCGGTGGCCGGGGCCAACACGTGCCGCACGGTCTGGTCGCCGGAGCTCGGGTTCAGCACGGTCTTCGGCTTCGACGCCGACATCGACGTGGTGGAGCTGCTCTACACGTCGCTGCTGGTCCAGGCGAACCGGGCGATGGTCCGCGACGAGAAGAACGTACGCAAGGCCAGGTTGAAGGCGTTCCGCCGGTCGTTCCTGGTCGCCTACGGGGTACGGGTCGGCGAGCGGCTGCGGGAGACCGTCGAGCGCGAGCTGACCGGACACGATCATCTGCTGCCGGTGCTGCGGACCCGCGAGGTCAAGGTGCACGAGGCGATGGACCGGGCGTTCCCGCGGACGGTCCGGGCCCGTGGGCGACGGGTGGACAGCCTGGAGGGCTGGGAGTCCGGCCGGGCCGCCGCCGACGAGGCCGAATTGCGTTGACAGCAGCGGCAGGATGAGGACATTCATCCGATTTGTCGCTGACCCCTGTATGCGGTGCAGGCCTTCTCGGAGAGCGTGCTCCTCTACCACCCCGGCGTATCTGACCGGCGGTTACCTGCTGGCCGGCCTCGTCACACCGCGGGCGGCCTGCTCGCGCTGGGCCTTCCCGAAGAACCCCCCGGCGGTACGCCCGAAGCAGCCGGCGAGAACGACCGCCCTTCTTTCCTTGCAGCGCTGAAGAGCAACCTTTCCGGATCGGCGGCACACCTACGGGCGAGAGATCCCCATCGAAAGGACGCATCCCCCATGCGACCCCGCCTACGCAAGATCATGCTGGCCGGTGTGACCGGCCTGCTGGCCGTGACCGCCAGCGCCTACGGCCTCACCCGAGCCGACGCCGCGACCTACCCGAATCCCGGGGTGGTCACCGGTTCGACGTTCGCGCACGACCCGACGATCGTGAAGAAGCCGGCCGGCGGATACATCCTTGCCTACACGGCACCCGGCATCGGGCTGAAGACGTCCACCGACCGCACCAGGTTCACCGACGCGGGCAAGGCCTTCCCCAACGGCACGCCGTGGGCCGACGCCTACACGGGCGGTGACACCAACCTGTGGGCGCCCGACATCTCGTACCAGGGCGGTAAGTACCTGATGTACTACTCGGCCTCGACGTTCGGCTCCAGCAGGTCGGCGATCTTCCTGGCCACCAGCAGCACCGGCGCGGCCGGCACCTGGACCAACCAGGGCAAGGTCGTCGAGAGTACGACGACCAGCGGATACAACGCGATCGACCCGAACCTGACGGTCACGCCGGCGGGCGAGTGGTGGCTCAGCTTCGGCTCGTTCTGGAGCGGCATCAAGATGGTCAAGCTGAAGCCGTCGACCGGCAAGCGGGCCGACAGCACCGTCCACCACATCGCCGAGCGGTTCGTGAACAGCAAGTCGGTGGAGGCGCCGCACATCTACCACCGCAACGGCTACTACTACCTGTTCGCGGCGTTCGACCTCTGCTGCAAGGGCGCGTCAAGCACGTACCGGACCGTGGTCGGCCGGTCGACGTCGATCACCGGGCCGTACAAGGACCGGGCCGGCACGCTGATGACCGCGGGTGGTGGCACCGAGATCCTGGCCTCGCACGACGCCGTCCACGGCCCCGGGCACCCGGCGGTGTTCAAGGACGGGACGCAGGACGTGCTGGTCTACCACTACTACACCCCGGCGGGCGACGCTCGGCTCGGCATCAACCTGCTGAGCTGGAGCTCCTCCGGCTGGCCGACGGTCTACTGAGATGCGCGTCCGTCCCCTGAGAGCCGCCCTCATCACCATCCTGATGACCGCCGCGGCCTACGTGACCGTCGCCTTCAACCCGCTCAGCAGCGACGCCGCCGTCGGGTTCACCAACCCGGTGGCGTCCGCGCCATACGGCGCCGACCCGTGGGTCGGCTTCGACAACGGCTACTACTACCTGGCCGCGACGACCTGGAACAACCAGGTCGTGATCAAGCGGGCCAGGTCGGTGGCGGCCCTGCCCGGCGCGGCCGAGTCGGTCGTCCACACCGGCACGGCGACCGCGAGCTGCTGCAACGTCTGGGCTCCGGAACTGCACAAACTGTCCGGCCCGAACGGCACCCGCTGGTACCTGTACTACACCGCCGGAACCGCCGCGTGCTGCGACGGGCAGCGGTCGTTCGTGCTCGAGTCGGCCGGCACCGACCCGATGGGCCCGTACACGTTCAAGGGCCAGTTGAAGGTGCAGGCGAACAACGGCTGGGCGATCGACGGCAGTGTGGCGACGATCGGCGGGAAGAACTACTTCCTCTACTCGTCGTGGGTCGGCGACCTGCAGAGCCTGTTCATCGCACCGATGAGCAACCCGTGGACGGTCAACGCCCTCGGCACCCGGATCGCCTACCCCACCCACGCCTGGGAGCAGGTCGGCACCAAGGTCAACGAGGCGCCCTACGTCCTGCAGCGCGGCGGGAAGACGTACCTGACCTTCTCGGCCAGCTCCTGCAACACGCCGGACTACAAGATCGGCATGCTGACCCTGACCGGTGCCGACCCGCTCGCCGCGTCGTCGTGGACCAAGAAGAGCACGCCGATCTTCCAGCGCTCCGACGCCAACGGCGTCTACGGCCCCGGCCACCACTCGTTCTTCACCTCGCCCGACGGCACCGAGACGTGGATGGCCTACCACGCCAACGACACCACGGCGCAGGGCTGCGGCGCCACCCGGACGACGCGCCTGAAGAAGGTCGGCTTCAACAGCGACGGCACACCCGACCTGGGTACGCCGGACAAGCTCTCGACCACGCTGACGGCCCCGTCCGGCGACCCCGGCGGCACGGTCTCGTTCCCGGCAGCCGGTACGAGGTACCGCCTCACCAACGCGTCGAGCGGCAAGGTCCTGGACGCGAAGAACTGCGCTACCGCCGACGGCACCGCGATCCAGCAGTGGACGTCGCTCGGCAACGCCTGCCAGCAGTGGACGTTCACCAAGACGACCGGCAACCACTACCGGATCACCAATGTCAACAGCGGCAAGGTCCTCGACTCGGTCGGCTGCGGCAGCGCCAACGGGACCGGCCTCAACCTGTGGTCGTCGCTCGGCAACGTCTGCCAGGAGTGGAGCGTCACCCCGGTCGGCGGCGCCTACCTGATCGCCAACCGGGGCAACGGCATGGTCCTGGACGTGGCCGGCTGCGGCAGCGCCGACGGCGTGGCGGTCCGCCAGTGGGCCGCCCTGGGCAACGCCTGCCAGCAGTGGAAGATCGCGGCCTGATCCTCCCCCGCTTGTCGCCTCAACCCCGCGGCTGTGCGCCACCGCTGTCTCAGCGCTGCTGAGACAGCGGTGCGCGCCAGCTGGATCTCACCAGCCGCCACCTGAATCGCCGCCGCTGCTGGAATCGCTGGCGTAGCCGCCACCGGCATCGCTGTAGCCGGCTGGGGACGCGCTCGCATAGGTCGGCGAACTGCCGCCGAGATCGTCGGCAGTGCTGAAGTCCGAGCCGCCGCCGTGCCGCCGCCGGGGCTGAACCGGCTTCGGCGGCACCTCCACCTCGGCGGCCTCCTGCTCACGGCCGGACTCCCGCAGCAGGGTCCGGAGCGTGTGCAACACGTGGTAGTCCGGCTTCCGATGGTCACGCAGCAGGTTCTCGGCCTCGTAGAGCCGGCCCCGCGCCCGCATCAGCGACACCAGCGGCGGCAGGGCGCGGGTGTCGCCCGCCGAATCCCGCAGCAGCGCCTCCGCCTCCTCGGCCCGGAACGCGTCGCGCAGCAGGCGGGCCGTCCGGAGCCGGAATTCGATCGCCTCGGCGAGCGGGTCACGGCTGTCGGCCTGCCGCAACCGGCCGGCCTCCGTGTGGGCGGCGACCGCACCCTCGAAGTCGCCGGCCTCGGCCAGAAGCATGCCCAGGTAGTCGCGGAGTCTTGCGTTCCCGGGGTCGCGGTCGGTCAGCGCCGCCTGGAAGTCGGCCGCGGCCCGGTAGTCCCGCGGGATCCGCTGGTCGCAGCGCATGACGAGGCCCCGCAACTGGGGAACGCCCGCGGTACCGGCCACCTCGGCCCGGACAGCGGCGAGCTCGTCCGCGCGGCCCTGTTTCTCCAGCAGCCTGGCCAGCGGCACGTAGGCCTCCGTGCTGCCCTCCGCGAGGCCCCGCCGCAGGGCCCGCTCGGCGGCGTCCGGGTGGCGGCGGCTGAGCGCCTCCGCAGCGCGGGCATGGCGATCCCAGTCCCCCGGATGCCGGGCCAGTTCGAACCGGCAGGCCAGCCCGGTTCCCCGGCCGGGGATCAGCCCGGCGTCCGACAGTGCACCGCAGAGCACCGCGGCGGCCAGGAACCCGGCCGCGAGCGCCCACCCCCATGATCCGGTGAACCGCATGACGAGCGCCGCCGCCAGGGCGAACGAGCCAGCCGCGATGACCGCCCACATGAAGCAGACCAGCAGCACACTGGTCCACACCCGGATTCCCGACACACTGCCCCGCATGAGCCCCGATGGTGCCCGGTGCGGCGATCTCCCGCAGCCCCGGGAATCTCAGACGGCGAACGCCCGGCCCAGGAAGTCGTCCACCGACCAGATCGCCCAGTGCGGATGGTCGTCCGGCGGCACCCGGGGAAGAGTGAACGGCGAGGACTCGACGGCCCGGCGCTCGGCTTCCCGGCGCATCTGGAGCGGCCAGCCCTCGGCCGGCACCACTTCGGCGGCCTCGGCATGCCGTCCGTCCCGTTCCAACAGGGTGAACAGCGCATACCGTACGCGGAAGTGGTCCGCCGCCGGATGCCGGCGCAGCAGCTCCTCGCCCTCGGCGGTGCGGCCGCGCACCTGCAGGAGCAGAGCGAGGGCGAAGACGGCGGCCATCTCACCGGGGTACGCCCGCAGCAGTTCCTCGGCGTCGTCGAAACGGCCGCCACGAGTCAACGCCCGCAACGTGCGTTCCGGCCAGAGCCGGAAGTACGTCGCACCGTTGCCGAGCCGCAGCGCCTCCCGCTGCGCGGCCACCGCCTCGTCGAAGGAGCCGACCTCGGCCAGCAGCGCCGCGCAGCGTTCCATGCCGACCGCGTCGGCGGGGAACCGGGTGACCCGGGCGACCTGAAAGCGGGCACCGGACACGGCGTCGAAGCTCGACGAGCACAAGTCGACGAGCCTGGTCAGTTCCTTCTCCGAGGCGGTCGCGGCGAGGCGCTCCCGCGACGGTTCGAGTTCCGCCAGGCGGTCCTGCTCCCGCAGGATCTGGACCAGCCGTCTCCAGCACTCCAGGTCGCCCCACTCCAGCGCCCGCCACAGTGTCGGCTCGTCGACGTCCGGCTCCCACGCGATGGACCGCGGCAGAGCGGGGAACCGGTCGTGGGCCGGTGGACCGTCGTCGGTCCAGGTGGGCGGGAAGGGTTCGACCGAACGCGGATCCATCAGCCGCCGGACTCGTCGGTCTCGGCGCCCTCGGGAACGGTCTCGTCGTCGCGGCTGTCCAGCCATCCGTGCGGGAGCGACACCTTGCCGGGCGCGTTCACCCGGCCGCGGGGCTGGCCGAGCGCCTCGGCCGGGAACGGGATCGACGGGTCGAGCTTGGCGAGCAGGTCGTCCAGCTCGGCCAGCGACGAGATCATCGCCAGGTTGCGGCGCAGTTCGCCGCCGACCGGGAAGCCCTTCAGGTACCACGCGACGTGCTTGCGGAAGTCGGCGCAGCCGTGCCGTTCGTCCTCGAGCGCCTCGACCAGCAACTGCGCGTGCCGGGCGATGATCTTGGCCACCTCACCGAGGGACGGCAGCACCGGCCGGTAACCGGCACCCTGGGTGAACGCCGCCTCCAGGTCGGCGAACAGCCACGGCCGGCCCAGGCAGCCGCGGCCGACCACGACCCCGTCGCAGCCGGTGTGCTCCACCATGCGCAGGGCGTCGGAGCCCTCCCAGATGTCACCGTTGCCGAGCACCGGCACGTCCAGGGCCTGCTTGAGGGTGGCGATCGCGTCCCAGTCGGCCTGACCCGAATAGCGCTGCTCGGCGGTGCGGGCGTGCAGGGCCACCGCTGTCACGCCGGCTTCCTGGGCGGCGAGACCGGCTTCCACGTACGTCAGATGGTCGTCGTCGATCCCCTTGCGCATCTTGATCGTGACCGGGATGCCGAACGGCTTGGCCGCCGCGACCGCCTGCGTCACGATCCGGCCGAAGAGCCGGCGTCGCCACGGCAGGGCCGAGCCGCCACCGCGCCGGGTGACCTTGGGCACCGGACAGCCGAAGTTAAGATCGATGTGGTCCGCGAGGTTGTCCTCGCCGACCATCCGCACGGCCGCCGCCGTCACGTCCGGGTCCACCCCGTAGAGCTGCAGGCTGCGGAAGCCCTCGTCCTCCGCGAACGCGATCATCTTGAGCGTCTTGGGGATCCGCTCCACCAGCGCCCGGGTCGTGATCATCTCGCAGACGTAGACGCCACCGCCCTGCTCCCGGCAGAGCCGCCGGAACGCCACATTGGTGATGCCCGCCATCGGGGCGAGCACGACGGGCGGATTGACGGCGTGGTCGCCGAGCATGAGTGGTGCGGTCACGCGCTCTAGGGTGACACGCCCGGCCCGGCGACCTCGAATCGCCCGCTCGGCTACCGTCCGCTGTCCCGCTCGATCAACGTGTCCAGCATCCCGATGATCTGCCGCACACCGCCCTCGACGGTGTCGACCTTGCCTTCCAGCCGGCCGAGTCTTTGCGTGTGATCCACGAGGATCGCGGAGTGCTCGGCGAGGATCGCGGAGTGCTCGGACTGAGTCTTCGCGAGAGCTTGGAGGAGGCCTTTCTGGGCCCGCAGCTTCTCGGAGATGTCGGCAAGATCGCGGTCTTGGCTGGCGCGGAGCCGCTCCTGCTCGTCCATGCGGTCCTCCAGATTGCCGACGCGTTCTTCCAGGGTGGGCAACGACGCCTCCAGGGGTGAGGGTAGCCGGTCACGGTTGCCGGCCGGGGTTTTCCTAGCGGCGTAACAATAGTCACCATACCAGTTGGCGGGCGACACCTTAACGGGTGCTTTTTCCATTGAGGTCTGGCAGAGTCGACGGGGTGAGTGACGCGCTGAGCCCGCGGCGGCTGATCGTCGTTCTCGAGTCGCCGGTGGCCGAGATGCTGGCCCGGTTCGGGGTCGAGCTGGGCTTCCGGACGGTGCTCGTGGAACCGGACCCGACCCGGCGGGGCGGGACACCACGGCCACACGGCGACACCTTCGTGGGTGATCTGGCGGCCGCCGCCCCGGACCAGCACACCGACATCCTGCTGACCGATCATCACCGGCCGGAGATCGGCACGCTGCTCAAGGAGGCGCTGGCCGGGCAGTCCCGATGGATCGGCATCCTGGGCAACCCCCGCCACGAGGGCCCGCACCTGGCGGCGCTGCGTGAGCTGGGCGTGCCCGAGGAGGAGATCGGCCGGGTGCACCGGCCGGTCGGGTTGAACATCGGTAGCCGTACCCCACCGGAGATCGCCGTGGCCGTGCTCGCCGGACTGATCGCCGACCGCAACCACCGCCCCGGCGGTTTCGAGTTCTGACTTCCCGTCAGGGGAGCCGTGCGGCGACGGCCTTCAGCATCTCGGTCTCGACGGTGCCGCGCCAGATCTGGTCGGCGTAGGTGTTCTCCTTCTGGCCCTCGAAGTAGACGCCGTCGTTCAGCAACGGGGCGAGGCCGCTCAGCTCGCCCGTGATGCCGTTCTTGAGGAACGCCCATTTGCCGATGTCCTCGGCACAGCCGTCCAGCCCGGTCGCCGCGACCAGGTCGGCCGGGCACTCCTTGCCGGCGAGGACGACCTTCTCGTCGTAGTTCTTCCTGGCCAGCTCGGGCGTACCGGCCGCCCGGACGGTGACGTAGATGTACGCCGGGTAATCACGCGACTCGCGCCGCTCGGCTCCGGCGAAGTCGATGCCGATGTGGCACGACGCGTCGCCGGGGAAGACGCGGTCCCGGCTGCCGAGATCGCCGGTCTCGAACGTCGGCGTGACGCGTTTCATCTCCACCACGGTCGCCGCGGGCAGGATCTCCCGCACCGCCGGTTCGGGAAGCAGGTCGCAGGCGGCCGGCCATTTCGACATCGGCAGCAGCCCGGTGCGGTCGGGCTTCGCGGCCAGCCGGATCGGCGTCGCGGACCCGGCCTCGCCCAGCGGGATCCGCGGTTGTTCCTCGGCGGCGCAACCACCGAGGGTGGCGCCGGCCCCGATCGCGGTGGCCGTCAGCATCGCCAGTGCAAAGACTCCCCGTGATGACATGTCCCGGAAGCTTAGAGCCCCGTCGAGAAGGGTTCAGTCCCGGCGGGTGACGGTGCAGGCGGAGCCGTTGCGGCCGAAGGCCGACCACAGGTTGAACCCGATGATCGCCAGGCCGAACAGTCCGAGGAAGAGGGCGGAGACGAGCCCCTGGCCGCCGGAGACCATACGCACGGTGGCGAACCCGATGATGCCGAGTCCGACGATCGAGCCGATCACCACCAGTGGCTTGTGGTGAGCCATCCGCATCGAGTCGAAGCGGGGCATGGCGCAACCATGCCCCGCATCGATGGATTCGAACGCCGTCAGCAGCCGGGCAGGCGCTTGATCAGGTAGTCCTCGATCTGGTCGAGGGACACCCGCTCCTGCTTCATGGTGTCCCGGTCGCGAACCGTCACCGCGTTGTCGGTGAGGGTGTCGAAGTCCACGGTGACGCAGAACGGGGTGCCGATCTCGTCCTGGCGGCGGTACCGGCGGCCGATGGCCTGCGAGTCGTCGAACTCGACCACCCAGCGCTTGCGCAGGTTCGCCGACAGCTCCTTGGCCTTCGGCGACAGTTCCGGGTTGCGCGACAGCGGCAGGACGGCGACCTTGACCGGCGCGAGCCTCGGGTCGAACCGCATGACGGTGCGCTTGTCGACGCCGCCCTTGGTGTTCGGGGCCTCGTCCTCGTCGTACGCCTCGAGCAGAAACGCCAGCACGGCACGGGTCAGGCCGGCCGCCGGCTCGATGACGTACGGCACCCAGCGCTCGCCCTTCTCCTGGTCGAAGAAGGACAGGTCCACGCCGGAGTGCTTCGAGTGCGTCGACAGGTCGAAGTCGGTGCGGTTGGCGATGCCCTCGAGTTCGGCGAACTCGGTGCCACCGAACTGGAAGCGGTACTCGATGTCGACCGTGCGCTTCGAGTAGTGCGAGAGCTTCTCCTTCGGGTGTTCGAAGAAGCGCAGGTTGCTCTCGGACAGGCCCAGGTCGCGGTACCAGTTCCAGCGCTCCTGCAGCCAGTACTCGTGCCATTCCTCGTCACTGCCGGGCGCGACGAAGAACTCCATCTCCATCTGCTCGAACTCACGCGTACGGAAGATGAAGTTGCCCGGGGTGATCTCGTTGCGGAAACTCTTGCCGACCTGCGCGATGCCGAACGGCGGCTTCTTGCGGGCCGCGGTCGCCACGTTGTTGTAGTTCACGAAGATGCCCTGCGCGGTCTCCGGGCGCAGGTAGTGCAGGCCGTCGGCGCTCTCGGTCGGGCCGAGGTACGTCTTCATCAGGCCGTTGAACATCTTCGGCTCGGTGAAGGTGCCCTTGTTGCCGCAGTTCGGGCAGTTCAGCTCCTGCAGGGACCCCGGAAGCTTGCCGTGCCTGGCCTCGAACGCCTCCTCCAGGTGGTCGGCCCGGAAACGCTTGTGGCAGGACTGGCACTCGGTCAGCGGGTCGACGAACGCGTCGAGGTGACCGGAGGCGGCCCACACGTCACGGGACAGGATGACCGCCGAGTCCAGGCCGACGATGTCGTCGCGCTGCTGGACCATGGTCTTCCACCACTGCCGGCGGACGTTCTCCTTCAGTTCCACGCCGAGCGGACCGTAGTCCCAGGCCGAGCGGGTTCCTCCGTAGATCTCGCTGGAGGGGAAGACGAAGCCCCGGCGCTTGGCCAGGCTGACGACGCTGTCGATACGGTCGGCAGGCATGTGCGGTTTCCTCCTACGCCGGCTGGGTGTCGGCGGGGAAATCGAGAGTTACAGGACGAAGAGCGAGATTACTCTCCGAGGTCGCACACCTCGAACTTGCCCGTCGACTGGTTCTGCGTGAGGTCGGCCTCCATGCTCACCTGGTCGCCGTCGGGGTAGGTCAGCTCGACCGGCACGGTGAGCCGCATCCCGAGGGTGGAGAGATCACCGACCGAGTAAGAGTCGAACGGCTCCATGTCCGCCATCCGCTCGGTGTAGTCGGCCTGGGTCTCGGAGTCCCGTGCGGACTGGCAGAGCTGCTGGTAGGCGCCGTCGAAGTCGCGATCCTGGAGATCCTCCAGGTATCGGCTGACGACGATTTCGACCTGCTCGTCGAGCGCCCTGTTGAAGGCCGTCACGAACCCGAATCCGGCGATCGAGCCGGCACCGCAGACCAGCACGACGATGCCGGCGACGATGCCGAGGCTCGTCCCGACCCGCTTGCCGCGTCCCTCGACCGGGGGAGCCGGGAACGGCGGGTGCACACCCGGGCCGGCCGGCGGCGGGGGCGGAGGAAGACTCATGTTGCAAGCCTAGTGTTCAGCGCCAGGGTTCGGCCGCCCGGTCGCTGGCGGTGACGATCACGTCCCCGCCGGGCTCCGCGGAGGCGAGGGTCTCGAACGCCGACGGCTCGTCGAGGGAGAGCGCGAGCAGCGGCGTGGCGTGCACCTTCACATCGAAGGCGCCGAGCGCGCGCCGGTAGGCTCCGACCGATTCCCATTCGGTGACCAGGATCCAGCCGGCCGTGTCCTCCAGGGCCCGGGTGAGCCGGCCGGAACGGTAGCCGGGAGTGCGTGACAGGGCGCCGAGCGCGGCGTGCGCGCGGTCCCGGAAGTCGTCCTGCGTTTCCGCCGGGACGGAGAAGCGGTTGAGCACCAGCATGTGATGAGGGTACGCACACGCGACAGGAGCGAGATGACGCGCACATTGCTGCACCGGCTGGCCCGGGTGAATCCGACCGCCGCGTTCTTCGCGGTGCTGGTCGTACTGCTGGCCGGGCTCTTCCTGCCGGGCATCGTGGGCGCGTTGCTGCTCGGCCTGCTGGCCGCCGGCCTGGGCGCGCTGACCTTCAGCACGTGGCCGGTGCAGTTGCCGGTCACCCGGGTGGTCCGGGTGGTGCTGCTCACCCTCCTGGTGGTCGCCGCGGTGTCGAAGACGCTGTGAATTCATGCGGCTTTGACAATCATTGTCATTATCGACGACAGTTGCTGGCATGATGCGCCGCCTGCTTCCCGCCCTGCTCCTGCTGACCGCCCTCACCGGCTGCGGGAGCGACTCCGCCGGCGCCGACGGCAAGCTCCCGGTCGTCACGGCGTTCTATCCGCTGCAGTTCGTCAGCGAGCGGGTCGGCGGCGACGCGGTCAGCGTGTCCACCCTCACCAAGCCGGGCGCCGAGCCGCACGACGTCGAACTGACCGCCCGCCAGGTGGGTGAGGTGTCCGACGCCGGCCTGATCGTCTACCTGGCCGGCTTCCAGCCCGCGGTCGACGACGCGGTGAAGCAGAACGGCGGCGACCGTGCCTTCGACGCCGCGACGGCGGTCGAGACGATCGACGCGGCGGAGGCCGACGCGCACGCCGAGGGCGACACGCACGCCGAGGGCGAGGAGGAACACTCCGGCGCCGACCCGCACGTGTGGCTCGACCCGGCCCGGCTGGCCGGTATCGCCGACAAGCTCGCCGAGCGCCTCGGCAAGGCCGACCCGGCGCACGCCGCCGACTTCACCGCCCGCGCCGCCACGCTGCGCACCGAGCTGACCGCACTGGACGGCGAGTTCAAGACCGGGCTGGCCAACTGTGCCCGCCGGGAACTGGTCACCAGCCACACCGCGTTCAGTTACCTCGCCGACCGGTACGAGCTGACCCAGATCGGCATCACCGGTGTCGACCCGGAGACCGAGCCGTCCCCGCAGCGGCTCGCCGCCGTGGCCGCCGAGGCCAAGGAGCACGGGACCACCACGATCTTCTTCGAGACGCTGGTCAGCCCGAAGGTGGCTGAGACGATCGCCAAGGAGGTCGGCGCCCGGACCGCGGTGCTCGACCCCATCGAAGGGCTGACCGACGGCTCGGCGGACTATTTCTCGGTGATGCGCGCCAATCTGGCCGCACTGAAGCTCGGCCTGGAGTGTTCATGAGCGTTGTTGCGGTGAGCCATCTCGCGGCCGGCTATGACGGCCGCGAGGTCCTCCGGGACGTGTCGCTGAGCGTCACGGCCGGCGACGTGGTCGCGATCCTCGGCGCCAACGGCTCCGGCAAGTCCACCCTGATCCGGACGATCCTCGGCCTGGTCCCTTCGCGCCGGGGCTCGATCGAGTTGTTCGGGACGCCACAGAAGCGGTTCCGGCAGTGGGCGCGGATCGGGTACGTGCCGCAGCGGCTGGGCGCCGGCAGCGGCGTGCCGGCCACGGTCGGCGAGGTCGTCGCCTCGGGCCGGCTGGCCCGGCGGGGCGTCTTCCGTTTCCCGGCGGCGGGGGACAAGGCGGCGGTACGCGACGCGCTGACCGCCGTCGGGCTGCTGGACCGCATCGGCGACCCGGTGACGACCCTCTCCGGCGGACAGCAGCAGCGCACCCTGATCGCCCGGGCACTGGCCGGGAAACCGGACTTGCTGGTGCTCGACGAGCCGAACGCCGGGGTGGACGCGGCCAGCCAGGAGGCGTTCGCCGCGGCGCTGACCCGGTTCGCCGGCGACGGCGGCACGATCCTGCTGGTCCTGCACGAACTGGGCCCGCTGCGGCCGCTGATCGGGCGGGCCGTGGTGGTGCACGACGGGCGGATCGCGTACGAGGGGACTCCCCCCGAGCCGGCCGGCCACCACGCCGAACCGGACCACGAGCACCTGCACCCGCACGCCGAGGAACTCAAGGCCGGCATCTGCGAGTGGGCCCCCACCGAGGGAACGAAGGCGTACTGATGGAACTGCTCACGCTGCCGTTCATGCAGCGCGCCCTGGCGGCCGCGATGATCATCGGGCTGGCCGCCCCGGCGCTCGGCATCTACCTGGTGCAGCGCCGGCTCTCGCTGATCGGCGACGGGATCGGTCACGTGGCGCTCACCGGTGTCGGTCTCGGCCTGCTCACCGGCAACGAACCGGTGTTCTCCGCGATCGTGGTGGCGACCGTCGGCGCGGTGGGCGTGGAGCTCATCAGGGAACGCGGCCGCACCTCCGGCGACCTGGCCCTGGCCATGCTCTTCTACGGCGGGATCGCCGGTGGCGTGCTGCTTGTCGGCCTCTCCGACGGCAGCGGCAACAGCAGTCTCATGCAGTACCTGTTCGGTTCGCCGCTGACCACCTCGGCCACCGACCTCATGGTGATCGGCGGGCTCGGTGTGACCGTGCTGGCCGCCATGTTGTTCTTCCGCCCGGCTCTCTTCGCGCTCTGCAACGACGAGGAGTACGCGAGGGTCAGCGGCCTGCCGGTGCGGACCCTCAACCTCCTGCTCGCCGTGACCACGGCGGTGACCGTGACGATCGCCATGCGTACCGTCGGGTTGTTGCTCGTCTCGGCCCTGATGGTCGTGCCGGTGGCCGCCGCACAGCAGCTCACCCGGGGGTTCGTCAGCACCATGACGGTCGCCATGCTGATCGGGGTCGGTGCCGCCGGAGCGGGCGTGCTGGTCTCGGCCGAGGCGGACACCGCACCGGGTGCCACCACCGTCCTGCTCGCCCTGGCCGTCTTCGTGGCGACCGCGCTGGCCGCGTCGATCCGGCACTCGCTGCACCGCCCGCAGACCCCTCCGACGGCCTCCGAGCCACCGGATGTCGTGCTGCATGCCTGACCACTACCTGCCTGTACCGTTGGCGCAACGATGACGACGACCACCGGTTACGAAGCGTACGAATCGGCGGGGGCACTGCTGCGTGCCCTGTCCGCGCCGATCCGTGTCGCCATCGTGGTCGAGCTGGGGTTGGGCGAGCGCTGTGTCCACGATCTCGTGGAGAAACTCGGCGCTCCGCAGCCGCTGGTATCCCAGCACCTGCGTGTGCTGCGCGGAGCCGGTGTGGTGCGGGGTGTGCGACGGGGCCGGGAGATCGCATACTCCCTGGTGGACGAACACGTCGCCCACATCGTCGCCGACGCCGTGAGCCACGCCAGGGAGAGCCGACAGTGAACGCCGACAACACGATCCGCAACACCAAGCAGCGCAGCGCGGTGAGCGCCGTCCTCGCCGAGACCGAGGGCTTCCACAGTGCCCAGGACCTGCACGCGATGCTGCGGGACCGGGGCGAGCGGGTCGGGCTGACCACCGTCTACCGGACGCTGCAGGGGCTGGCGGACGCCGGGGAGATTGACGTCATGCGGCCGCCCGGCGGGGAGCACCTCTACCGCCGCTGCAGCCAGGGGCACCACCACCATCTGGTGTGCCGGTCGTGCGGGCGGACCGTCGAGGTGCTCGGCCCGGCGGTCGAGTCGTGGGCCGACAAGATGGCCGGTCAGCACGGCTTCGTCGACGTCTCGCACACCCTCGAGATCTTCGGGACCTGCCCGGAGTGCGCCGCGAAGGCTCCACGCTCCTGACGGACGCCCCCGACGGCGCCGCAACAGCCCAACGCTCCTGACGGGCGACCCGAGGGCGCCGCAACGGAGCGGGACCCCTGCGGCCCCTGAGGGACGACCCGGAGTGCGCCGTGGAGGGCTGGGTGCGACGCTTCCGATGTGAAGCTCTATGCGGACCGCGTCCCCGTCGCCCTTCGCCAACTGATCAGCGACATCTTCGTCGTCATCTGGGTCTACCTGTGGATCCGGGTCGCCTTCTGGATACACGACGTCGTGGAGAAGCTCGCCGTGCCCGGCCAGAAACTGGAGGGCGCCGGCAGCGGCATCGCCGACAATCTCGCTGACGCCGGCGGCAAGGTGGGCCGGGTGCCGATCGTCGGTGACGAGCTGACCGGTCCGTTCACCGGCGCTGCCGACGCTGCCCGGTCGATCGCCGACGCGGGCCGTCAGCAGCAGGAGTTCGTCGCTCAGCTGGCGCTGATCCTGCCCGCGGTCGCGGTGGGCGTACCGCTCGCCCTGGTGCTCTTCTTCTGGCTGCCGTGGCGGCTGAGCTGGATCCGCCGGGCCGGGGTCGCCGTGGCGGTCCGCAGCGACCCGGCCGGCCAGGACCTGCTGGCGTTGCGCGCGCTGGCGACCCAGCCGCTGACCAGGCTCGCCAAGCTGGGTCCGGACATCGCCCAGAGCTGGCGGGCCGGCGACTCGGCCGCGGTCGCCGCTCTCGCCGAGCTGGAGCTGCGTCAGCTCGGCCTGAAGCGCCGCTGATGCTCGGCTGGCTCGCACCGCTGTCTCAGCGGTGCGAGCCAGCCCGGGTGCTACTAGGCGGGCGCGGAACCGTCGTCCTCGTCGTCGTCGCCCCATTCGCGGTGGGCGAACGGCAGGATGGCCCAGAAGGTCAGGAACCAGCCGCCGGTGACCACGGTCAGCGGGATGGCCCACTTCCAGTCGAGCAGGTAGTCGGTGATCAGCAGGACGCTGCTGGTCATCGAGACCAGCATGAAGACCAGACCACCGGTGGCCATCTTGTGGGCGTACTTGACCAGTTCGGGCTTGCGGCCCTGCCGGAACAGCGCGCGGTGGAACGCCACCGGCGAGATGATCATCGCGGTGGCGAACGCCGCACTGATCAGGGCGACGATGTAGGTGTCCTTCTGGAACTGAGTGACGTTCGGGAAGCCGCTGCTGAAGGGCAGGGTGAGCAGGAACGCGAAGAGAATCTGCACACCGGTCTGGGCGACCCGCAGCTCTTGCAGCAGATCAGCGAAGTTCCGGTCCCAGCGCTGCTTCTCAGTTTCCCGGGGAGTGTGGGTATCGACCGCCATGCCGCGCCGAGTTCCCCGTAGCACCCCTCCGTCAAACCCCGATACGTGCCAGCACCGCGTCGGCAAGCTCACGCGGAGCCTGCTCCGGCACCCAATGGGTGACGCCGCGCATCACCACGAACTGGTAGTCGGCCCGCACCCAGTCCCTGGTACGCAGCGCCGCGGTCCGCCCGACCACGCCGTCGGCGTCGCTCCACACGTACGTGGTCGGCACGGTGACAGCGCCCAGATTCGCCACCTGCGCGGCGCTGAAGGCCCGGTACCAGTTCAGTCCAGCGGTGAGCCGTCCCGGTTCGCGCATCGCGGCCACGTACTGCTCGGCGCGCATGCCGAGCGGGCGCAGCATCAGCCGCAGCAGCAGGGCGTGCTGGGCCAGCAGCAACTTCTCGCTGAACGACGTCTGGAACACCTTGAAGTAGGTGAGCCGGGCCTGCTGGCTGGGGCGGACCCGCAGGGCCAGCAGCAACGCCCGCGGATGCGGTACCGAGATCGCGGTCAGGGTGCGTACCCGGTCCGGATGGCGGGCGGCCAGCTGCCAGCCCACCTGCGCGCCCCAGTCGTGCCCGACCACGTGCGCCTTCTCGACCCCGAGGGCGTCGAGGACGGCGATCGCGTCGGCGGTCACCGACGTCATCGTGTAGGCGGCGGCGCCGGACGGCCGCGCACCCGGTGAATACCCCCGCTGATCCAGCGCGTACGTCCGCAGCCCGGCCGCGTGCAACCGGGGCAGGATCAGGTCGAACTCCCGGGAGTCCTGCGGGAACCCGTGCAGCAGGAGAACCGGTTCACCGTCCTCCGGCCCGCCCTCGTGAACGTCGAAAACCAGCCCGCGCGCTTTGACCTCGATCACGTGATCCCTCCCCTGTGCCACGCCGCTACCAGGTGTTACGGTCATCGAAGCACATCCACCGGAGCTTGGCCGCGCGAGCGGGCAGGCTTCGATCCGACAGGGGAGCGCACAGCGCTGAGAGTGCGGGCATCCGCAGACCCTCGTACCTGATCTGGGTAATGCCAGCGCAGGAAGTTCGGTCATCTCCAGCCGCGTCGTGCCCTGGGCACCGCCGCCCGGGGTCGCGGCGTGCGTCTCCTCCCGGTACCCACTGGGAGGCAATCATGAAAGCAACCGAATCGAACCGCTGGCGGACGATAGACATCGTCGTCGCCTCCGTCATCGCCGTGGCGTTCGGCGTGATCTTCTGGGCCTGGGGCACGGTCTGGTCGATCACCGAGAGCGCCTTCGCGTTCTTCCCCCCGGCACAGACGCTGATCTACGGGGTCTGGCTGGTCCCGGCCGTGCTGGCCGGCCTGATCGTCCGCAAGCCGGGTGCCTCCCTCTACGCCGAGGCGGTCGCGGCCACCGTGTCCGCGCTGCTCGGCAGCCAGTGGGGCGGCACGGTCATCCTGCAGGGCCTGATCCAGGGGCTGGGCGCGGAGCTGGTCTTCGCGGTCCTGCTCTACCGCAACTTCAAGCTGCCGGTCGCGATCCTGGCCGGCGCGCTGACCGGTGTCGGCGCGGCGATCTACGACTTCTTCGCCTACACCGCCGGCGCCGACCTGTGGTCCTACCGCATCCCGTACGCGGCGATCACCGTGCTCAGCGGTGCGGTGGTGGCCGGAGCCGGTTCGTGGGCACTGGTCCGGGCGCTCGCCCCGACCGGCGTGCTCGACCGGTTCGCGGCGGGCCGCGAGCGGGCATCCGTCTAGACATGAGTGAGGTCCGGCTCCACGGCTTCGGGTGGCGGCACTCCGGTCGCCGCGCCTGGGCGGTCCGCGGGCTGGACCTGGAGATCCGGCACGGCGAACGGGTGCTCCTGCTCGGCCCCTCGGGAGCCGGCAAGAGCACCCTCCTCGCCGCGATCGCCGGGCTGCTGCCGGAGGACTCCGGTGAGTCCGAGGGCACGATCCAGATCGACGGGCTCGACCCCCGCAAGGCCCGCGACCGGGTCGGCATCGTCTTCCAGGATCCGCAGACCCAGCTCGTGATGGCCCGCAGCGGCGACGACGTGGCGTTCGGGCTGGAGAACCGGGGAGTGCCGGCCGCCGAGATCTGGCCACGGGTCTCCGACGTGCTCGATCGCGTCGGTTTCCCGTACCAGATGAATCGCCCGACCTCGGCCCTCTCCGGCGGTGAGGCGCAACGCCTCGCCCTCGCCGGGATTCTCGCCCTGCGTCCCGGCCTGCTGCTGCTCGACGAGCCGACCGCGAACCTGGACCCGCCGGGCGCCGCACTCATCCGGGAGGCGGTGGCCCGGGCCACCGGCCCGGACACCACGCTGATCATCGTGGAACACCGGGTCGCCGAGGCCCTTCCGCTCGTCGACCGGGTCGTCGTCCTGGAGGCGGGCGGCGGCGTCCGCGCCGACGGATCACCCGATGTGATCTTCGCGGCCTACGGCGACAAACTCGCTGACGAGGGCGTGTGGGTGCCGGGTTTCCACACCCCACCGATCAAGGCGACATCAAAGGCGACCCCCGATCTGGTACGGACGGAGTGTGCCGCCGTCAGCGGACGCCTCGAGCCCGTCACCATCTCTGCCGGCGGCGGCGAGGTCCTGGCCGTCACCGGACCGAACGGCACCGGCAAGTCGACCCTGGCCCTGCTGCTCGGCGGGCTGCTCGCACCGACGTCGGGGCGGGTCGAGGCGTTCGGTGACCGGCGGCCGCCGCACCGCTGGCGGGCCGCCACGCTCACCGGCCGGGTCGGATCGGTGTTCCAGAACCCGGAGCATCAGTTCGTCACCGCCCGGGTCGCCGACGAACTGGCGCTCGGGCCGCGCCGGCTGGGCCGCTCCCCCGCCGAGATCACCCGTACCGTCGACGAGCTGATGGAACGGCTCCGGCTGACCCGGCTCGCGGGGGCCAACCCGTACACCCTTTCCGGCGGGGAAGCGCGCCGGCTCAGTGTGGCCACCGCACTGGCGACCGCGCCGCGGCTGCTGGTGCTCGACGAGCCGACCTTCGGCCAGGACCGCCGCACCTGGCGCGAGCTGGTCGAACTGCTGGCCGCGCTGCGGACGGAGGGACACGGGGTGATCGCGGTGACCCACGATGACGCGTTCGTGCGTACCCTCGCCGACCGAACCGTCCCCCTCGGCGCACCGGAACCGGACCCGCTCCCCCGAAGGCACCGCCCGTGACGCTCGCTCTTTCGCTCGGGACGGCACGGCCGTGACCCTCGCTCTTCAGCCGGTCGCTGATCCGGCCGCGCCGCTCGCCCGCCGCAACCCGGTCGCCAAGCTCGGTGCCGCGTTGCTCTTCACGCTGCCGCTGATCGCCACCCTCGACCCGCTGACCCCGGCCCTGGCGCTGCTCGTCGAAATGCTGGTGCTGCCGTTCTTCGGCGTACGGCTCGGCGTGCTGGCCCGGCGAGCGGCGCCGTTACTGCCGGCCGCAGCCGGAATCCTGATCACCATGGTGCTGTTCGCTGCCGAACGCGACGGCACCCTCCTGGTGTCGCTGGGCCCGGTCGACGTGACGACCGGCGTGCTGACCACGACGGGTGCGCTGATCATGCGGGTCTTCGCGGTGGCGCTGCCCGGGATCGTCGTGTTCGCCACCACCGACCCGACCGACCTGGCCGACGCGCTGGTGCAGAACACCAGGGCACCGGCCCGGTTCGCGATCGGCGCTCTCGCCGCGTTCCGTCTGGTGCCGCTCCTCGGCGAGGAGTGGCGGTCGCTCAGCCTGGCCCGCCGTGCCCGCGGTATCGACGCCGGCCGCAACCCGGTCGCCAAACTGCGGCTCTTCGGGTCGACGGCGTTCGCGCTGCTGGTCGGGGCGTTACGGCGCGGGGTACGGCTGGCCGTGGCGATGGACGCGCGCGGCTTCGACTCGGACGTGCCCCGGACCCACGCCCGCCGCCAGCATTTCACCCGCGCCGACGCCGTCCTGCTGATCGCCGCGTTCCTGACCGCCGCCGCGATCATCACCGTCTCCGTGACCCTGAACGTGTTCCGCCCAGTAACCGGCTAACCCCCCTGGCTGGACACCACGGCTGTCTCGACGTGCTGGAGACAGCCATCCGTGTCTTTCTGACGCCCGTGCCGTGCGTGAAAATCGGGGGTGGTCACCCGCTCACGTCGTCTCCGCTTGGTGCTTCGAGCCC